>PPEA01000440.1 GCA_002967005.1 Mycobacterium talmoniae | reverse complement strand
GGCGGGCACGACGGGCGACCGTGCGGCACCGCCCGCGGCGGCGGTTCGTAGTCGACGACGGGAACGACGGCGAGGGTGGGGCGGTTGTTGGGCACGTCAACTCTCCAGATCGAATACACCGGCGGGCCTGCTGGAGAGTGGCAGAACGCTGCGGTCATCATCGCACAGCGGGCGGATTTGTGTGTACCTGCGCTGCGCGGCGGCCAGTGCGCCGGTTACGGTGGGCGGGTTAGCTTTTCCAGCCCGCGACGGGCCGAACGAGCCAGGGAGGACGGGCCGCGATGGTGACCCGGTTGTCCGCGTCGGACGCGTCCTTCTACCGGCTGGAGAACACCGCCACGCCGATGTACGTGGGGGCGCTGTCGATCCTGCGGCGGCCGCGCGCCGGGTTGAGCTACGAAAAGTTGCTGGCCACCGTGGAGGAGCGGCTCCCGCAGATACCGCGCTACCGGCAAAAGGTCCGGGAAGTGACCATGGGGCTGGCCCGGCCGGTGTGGATCGACGACCGCGACTTCGACATCACCTACCACGTGCGCCGCTCGGCGCTGCCGTCGCCGGGCAGCGACGAGCAGCTGCACGGCCTGATCGCCCGGCTGGCGCAGCAGCCGCTGGACAAGTCGCGGCCGCTGTGGGAGATGTATCTGGTCGAGGGGTTGGCCAACAACCGGCTGGCGCTCTACACCAAATCGCACCAGGCGCTGGTCAACGGCATGTCGGCGCTGGAGATCGGCCACGTCATGGTCGACCGGGTGCAGCATCCGCCCCCGTTCGGGGAGGACATCTGGATTCCCCGACGCGAACCGGGCACCGCGGAACTGGTCGTTGGTGCGGTCGCGGATTGGGTGGCGCGGCCGGTCGCCTCGGTCGGGATGGCCCGGTCGGTGCTCAGCGACGTCGCCACCAACGCCGGCTACCTGGCCGACATGGGCCGCAACGTGGCCAATCTGGCGCGGACCGTGGTGCGCGGCACCGCTCCCAGCAGCCCACTGAACACCACCGTGACGCGCAGCCGCCGGTTCACCGTGTGCCGGGCCGCGCTCACCGACTACCGCGCCGTGCACGTTCGGTACCGCTGCACGGTCAACGATGTGGTGCTGGCGGTGGTGGCCGGGGCGCTGCGCAACTGGCTGCTGTCCCGCGGCGAGCCGGTGGCGCCGACGGCGACGGTGCGGGCGATGGCGCCGCTGTCGGTCTACCCCGACGCAGTGTCGACCCGCCCGGCCAGGGCCAGGCCATCAGCGCGGTGACGCCGCTGCTGGTCGACCTGCCGGTGGGGGAGCCCAACGCGGTGATCCGGCTGTCCCAGATCGCCCACGCCACCGAAGCGCATTCGGCGTCGGGCACCGCGGTCGACGCGCGCACCATCATCACCCTGTCCGGGTTTGCGCCGTCCACCCTGCACGCGATGGGCACCCGGGTGCACCACCTACTCCGCGCGGGTGTTCAATCTGTTGATGACCAATGTGCCCGGCCCGCAGGCGCAGATGTACATCGCCGGCACGAAACTGCTCGAAACCTATGCCGTGCCCCCGCTGCTGTACAACCAGGTGCTGGCCATCGGGGTGACGTCCTACAACGGGATGGTGTATTTCGGGATCAACGCCGACCGGCAAGCGATGAGCGACGTCGACATGCTGCCGGCGCTGCTGGCCGAATCGCTGGACGAGTTGCTGGAGGCCGCGAAGTGAGCGGGGCCAAGCTCGCCAAAGACGTGTACGAAGCCGAGCTGTTCCGTCTGCAAACCGAATTCGTCCGGCTGCAGGAGTGGGTGCGCGACACCGGCGCCCGCATCGTGGTGGTCTTCGAGGGCCGCGACGCCGCCGGCAAGGGCGGAACGATCAAACGCATCACCGAATATCTGAGTCCGCGGGTGGTGCGGATCGCGGCGCTGCCGGCACCCACCGAGCGGGAACGCGGGCAGTGGTACTACCAGCGCTACGTCGAGCGGCTGCCGACCCGCGGGGAAATGGTGCTCTTCGACCGGTCCTGGTACAACCGCGCCGGTGTCGAGAAGGTGATGGGGTTTTGCACCCCGGCCGAGCATGCGCTGTTTTTGCGGCAGACCCCGCTGTTCGAGCAGATGCTCATCGAGGACGGGATCGTGCTGCGCAAGTACTGGTTCTCGGTGTCCGACGAGGAGCAGCTGCGCCGGTTCCGCAAGCGGCGCAAGGACCCGGTCCGGCAGTGGAAGCTCAGCCCGATGGACCTGGAGTCCATCTACCGGTGGGAGGACTACTCGCGGGCCAAGGACGAGATGATGGAACACACCGACATCCCGGCCAGCCCGTGGTACGTGGTGGAATCCGACATCAAGCGGCATGCCCGGCTGAACATGATGGCGCACCTGCTGGCCAGCATCGACTACCACCCGGTCCCGCAACCCGCCGTGGAGCTGCCCAAACGGGTGGTGGCCAGCGGCACCTATCACCGTCCGCCGCGGGAGCGCTACCACTATGTCGACGACCACGTGGCCACATTGCTGGGTGATCGGGAGTAGCCGGTTAAGGTCAGCTGATGCGGGTCTACATCCCGGCGACGCTGGCGATGCTGCAGCAACTGGTCGCCGACGGTTCGTTGCGGCCGGTCAGCGGCACCGCGTTCGCGGTGACGCCCCGACTGCGCGAGGCGTATGCGCACGGTGACGACGAGGAACTCGCCGAGGTCGCGCTGCGCGAGGCGGCGCTGGCGTCGTTGCGGCTGTTGGCCACCGAGGGCACCGAACCGGCCGCGCTGCCGACCGCCGGGCGGTGCTGGTCGCCGACATCGAAGGGGTCACCGCCCGCCCCGACCTCGACGACGCCGTGGTGCGGCTGGCGGGACCGGTGGCGCTGGACAACGTGGTCGCGACCTATGTGGACAACGCCGCCGCCGAACCCGCGGTGGCCGCGGCCGTGGCCGTCATCGACGAAGCCGATCTCGGCGACGAGGACGCCGAACTGACCGTCGGCGACGCCCAGGACCACGACCTGGCCTGGTATGCCACCCAGGAGCTGCCGTTCCTGCTGGAACTGCTCTGACCGGCGCCGCGCTGTTCGTTGATTCTGCGCCCACCAGGTGGGCTACTCGCACTTCTGCGTGGTGTGCGCAGAGTGAACGCGCCCGGACCAACCGGCCCGCGCGCCGGATACGGTACCGTAGGTTACGGTAGCGTAGGTTGTTGACGTTGTCCGGGGAGCCGGGTGGTGAGCAGGAGCTTCTAGTGGGCAAGAAATACATGAAAATTACCGCCAACGTGGGCGATACCCGACGCCCCAGCATCGCGGGCGCCGACCGGCACCCGGGCTGGAATGCGTTGCGCAGCATCGCGGCCCGGATCACCACGCCGCTGCTGCCCGACGACTACCTGCAGCTGGCCAACCCGTTGTGGTCGGCGCGCGAGTTGCGGGGCCGGGTGCTGGAGGTCCGCCGGGAAACCGAGGATTCCGCCACGCTGGTGATCAAGCCCGGCTGGGGCTTTAGCTTCGACTACCAGCCCGGCCAGTACATCGGCATCGGTGTGCTGGTCGACGGCCGGTGGCGGTGGCGGTCGTACTCGCTGACCTCCACCCCGGTCACCGGGGCGCGCACGGTGACCATCACTGTCAAAGCCATGCCGGAGGGATTCTTGTCCAGCCACCTGGTGGCCGGCCTGGCTCGCGGCACCATCGTGCGATTGGCCGCGCCGCAGGGCAATTTCGTGCTGCCCGACCCGGCGCCGCCGGCGGTGCTGTTCATCACCGGCGGGTCCGGGATCACCCCGGTGATGTCGATGTTGCGCACGCTGGTCCGCCGCGGCCAGGTCACCGACATCGTGCACCTGCATTCGGCGCCGACGGCCGACGAGGTCATGTTCGGCGCCGAGCTCGCCGACCTGGCCCGCGACCACCCCGGCTACCGGCTGCAACTGCGCACCACCCGCAGTCACGGCCGGCTGGACTTGAGCCGGATGGACGCCCTGGACGCGGCGGTGCCGGATTGGCGGCAGCGGCAGACCTGGGCGTGCGGACCCGGGGCGATGTTGAACGACGTCGAGCGACTGTGGGCGGCCGCCGGCCTGGATGACCGGTTGCACCTGGAGCGGTTCGCGCTGGCTCGGGTGGACACCAAGGGCCGTCCCGGCGGCACGGTGACCTTCCAGCGCAGCGACCGCAGCGTGGTCGCCGACGCGGCGACCTCGCTGATGGACGCCGGGGAGCAGGTGGGGGTGCAGATGCCGTTCGGCTGCCGGATGGGGATCTGCCAGTCGTGCGTGGTCGACCTCGTCGAGGGCCACGTCCGCGACCTGCGCAACGGGGCCGAACACGAACCGGGCAGCCGGATCCAAACCTGCGTCTCGGCCGCGTCCGGCGATTGTGTACTCGACATCTAGGGGCTACCCACTGGTAACCTACGGTGTCGTAGGTTACGCTAACGTAGGTTCACGGGTCGGGAGACTGGGAAGGCAGGATTAGTGGCGATCACTGACGTCGAAGTATTCGCGCATCTGACCGACGCCGATGTGGAGAACCTGGCCGCCGAACTCGACGCCATCCGTCGCGATATCGAGGACTCGCGCGGTGCGCGGGATGCGCGCTACATCCGCCGCACCATCGCCGCGCAGCGGGGCCTTGAGCTGGCCGGTCGGCTGTTGCTGGCGGCCAGTTCCCGGCGGACCGCCTGGTGGGCGGGCACGGTGACGTTGGGCGTGGCCAAGATCATCGAGAACATGGAGATCGGCCACAACGTCATGCACGGCCAGTGGGACTGGATGAACGACCCGGAGATCCACTCCAGCAGCTGGGAGTGGGACATGAGCGGGGCGTCCAAGCATTGGCGGTTCACCCACAACTTCCAGCACCACAAGTTCACCAACATCCTGGGCATGGACGACGATGTGGGCTACGGGCTGCTGCGCGTCACCCGCGATCAGCCGTGGAAGCGGTTCAACCTGCTCAACCTGGTGTTCAACACCATGTTGGCGATCGGGTTCGAATGGGGAGTTGCGTTGCAGCACTTGGAGATCGGCAAGATCTTCAAGGGCCGCTCGGACCGGGAGGCCACCCTGGTGCGGCTGCGGGAGTTCTCCGGTAAGGCCGGCCGGCAGCTGCTCAAGGACTATGTCGCGTTCCCGGCGCTGACCGCGCTGTCGCCGGGGGCGACGTACAGGTCCACGGCGACGGCCAACGCGATAGCCAACGTGATCCGTAACGTGTGGTCCAACGCGATCATCTTCTGCGGCCATTTCCCGGACGGCGCCGAGAAATTCACCAAGACCGACATGATCGGCGAGTCCAAGGGGCAGTGGTACCTGCGGCAAATGTTGGGCAGCGCCAACATCGACGCCGGGCCGGCGATGCGGTTCATGAGCGGCAGCCTGTCGCACCAGATCGAGCACCACCTGTTCCCCGACCTGCCGAGCAACCGGTATGCCGAGGTCGCGGTGCGGGTGCGGGAGGTCTGTGACAAATACGACCTGCCCTACACCAGCGGGCCGTTCCTGGTGCAGTACGCCAAGACCTGGCGCACCATCGCCAAACTGTCGCTGCCGGATAAGTTCCTGCGCGACACCGTCGACGACGCCCCGGAGACCCGCAGCGAAAAGATGTTCGCGGCCCTGGGCGAGGGGTTCGCGGCGGCGGATCCGGTCACCGGGCGCCGGCGCGGGCTCAAGAGCGCGATCGCCGCGGTGCGGGAGTGGCGGT
>PPEA01000044.1 GCA_002967005.1 Mycobacterium talmoniae | reverse complement strand
CGCAACCCCGAGTTCGCCGACCTGTTGCTGTCCCGGGTGGTGGGCGAGCTGGCGCCGCTGGAGTTGCCCGAGGTGGCGTTGTTGCGTCGGGAGCGCCTGGCCGCGCCGCGGCGCGTCTAGGAACCGGCGCCGCGAGACCGAAAACCACGCCGGCCCGGGTCGCCGGCAGCGCGGTTTCCGTCTCGACGCATGGTCAGACCAAGTGGTCGCTCAGCGAGCCCTGCTCGCCGAACAACCGTGCGGTCCACTCGTCGAGCAGGGCGGTGTTGTCGTTGTCGTTGGGGTGAAACCCGGGGCGCAGGTAGGCGGCCACGCGGCGGATCACCGCTCGCCGCAGGAACGGTGAGTGGCGCAGTGCGGCAATGCTCTTGACCAGACGCACCGGATGGTATGCGGCCCGGTCGGCAAGCAGTGAGCGGGTGGTGTGCAGCAGTAACACCCCGAGGAACATGCAGGTGGTGACGCACATCGCCAGGATGCGCATCCGCTCGGTCCCGCCGACCGCGCGGTAGACGTCAAACGCGACGGCCTTGTGCTCGGACTCCTCCAGCGCGTGCCACAGCAGCACCGACCTGACCTCGGTGTCCCCCAGGATCTCCCGTGCGTCGGGATCGCTGAGCAACGTTTCCGCGAGCGCGGCCGTGTAGTGCTCCAGCGCCGCGGTCACGGCCAGCCGGTAGCGCGGCGGATAAAGCCGCTCCGCCCGGGCCAACCCCTTCTCGGTGAACCGGTCGATCCGGGCTGTGGGGTAGCCCATCAGCTGCAACTGGTCATTGAGCGCGCGGTGCTCCCGACCGTGGCTGACCTCCTGGCCGGTGAACCCGGCGACGGCCTTTTTCAGGTCCGGGTCGGTGATCCGGTCCGCGTAATGCCGCACCGACCGGACGAAGAAGTCCTCCCCTTGCGGGAACAGCGCCGACAACACCGCGACCACGTGGCTCATCACCAGATCACCCTGAACGTAGTGGCGTTCCAACGGTTTGGCGGTGTAGCCGAAGCGCATTCTGCGAACCTTGATCGGTCGCGGCGAATGGCTGGTCCCGGCCCCGGACGTGGGTTCCAGTGAGGTCATCTCGACGCCTTTCCGGCGGATACCGCATTGATACCCAACTCACGGTACCCGCGGTACCGGATACTGGCTACGCCCGAATCACACCATGGCGCGACGGCCGGTGAACGCGCGGCCCAGCGTCAACTCGTCGGCGAACTCCAAATCGCCGCCCATCGGCAGGCCGGACGCGATCCGGGTCACGGTCAGGCCGGGGATATCGCGCAGCACCCGCACCAGGTAGGTCGCCGTGGCCTCCCCCTCGGTGTTGGGGTCGGTGGCGATGATCACCTCGGCGATGTCGACCCCGTCGACGCGTTCCCCGATCCGGTTCAGCAGCTCACGGATCCGCAGCTGCTCGGGACCGATCCCGGACAGCGGATCCAACGCCCCGCCCAGCACGTGGTAGCGGCCGCGGAATTCGCGGGTGCGTTCGACGGCCTGCACATCCTTGGGCTCCTCGACCACGCACACCAGCGTGCCGTCGCGGCGCGGATCCGCGCAGATCCGGCAGCGCTCGTCGTCGGAGACGTTCCCGCACACCGCGCAGAACCGCACCCCGTCGCGCACCTTGCCCAGCGCCGCGGTGAGCCGATCGATGTCCGGCGGCTCCACCGACAGCAGGTGAAACGCGATGCGCTGCGCACTCTTGGGGCCGATACCCGGCAGCTTGCCGAGCTCGTCGATCAGATCCTGGACCGGCCCCTCGAACACGTCAGAGCCCCGGCATGCCCAACGCGTCGCCCATGCCGCCGGCCAGCGGGCCGAGCCGCTCATGCGCCATGGTGGTGACCTGCTTGGACGCGTCGGCCAGCGCCCCGACGATCAGGTCTTGCAGGGTTTCGATGTCTTCGGGGTCGACCACCTTGGGGTCGATGGCCACCGCCACCACCTCACCGCTGCCCTTCATGGTGACCTGCACCAGACCGCCACCGGCCTGCCCGTTCACCTCGGAGTTGGCGAGCTGCTGCTGGGCGGCCATCAGCTGCTGCTGCATCTGTTGTGCCTGGGCGAGCAACGCCGACATATCGGGTTGGCCTCCGGGTTGCATGACAGTCCCCTTGCGTTGTGGTCTCGACTTGATTTCGCCTGCGGATCTGGCGCGGGTTGAGGTATTCAGCGTAGTCCGCGCCGCGCTACCGTGACGCCGTGCGTGTACCAGTTAGCCCGCGTGTCGGGATCACCATGGTCACCGGCCTGCTCACGGCGGCCGCCATCCTCTTGCCCCCGACCGCGGCGGCGGTTCCCGCCAACATCGCCGGCATGATCGTGTTCCTCGACCCCGGCCACAACGGCGCCAACGACGGGTCCATCAGCCGGCAGGTGCCCACCGGGCGCGGCGGCACCAAGGACTGCCAGGCCAGCGGGACCACCTCCAACAGCGGCTACCCCGAACACACCTTCACCTGGGACACCACGCTGCGGGTGCGGCAGGCGCTGAACGCGCTGGGGGTGCGCACCGCGATGTCCCGCGGCAACGACAACGCGCTGGGGCCGTGTGTGGATGAGCGGGCCGCGATGGCCAACGCGCTGCACCCCAACGCGATCGTGTCCCTGCACGCCGACGGCGGCCCGCCAACCGGGCGCGGATTCCACGTCAACTATTCGGCGCCGCCGCTCAATCAGGCCCAGGCGGGGCCCTCGGTGCAGTTCGCCAAGATCATGCGCGACCAGTTGCAGGCCGCGGGGATTCCGCCGGCCACCTACATCGGCCAAAACGGGCTGTACGGCCGGTCGGATCTGGCCGGGCTGAACCTGGCGCAGTACCCGTCGGTCCTGGTCGAATTGGGCAATATGAAGAACCCCATCGACTCGGGGTTGATGGAAACCGAGGCGGGTCGGCAGAAATACGCCAACGCGGTGGTGCAGGGGATCGCGGGTTTCCTGGGCACCCAATCCCAGGCCCGTTAAGCAGGCCCGTTAAGCAGCGCGAGCAGCCACCAAGGAGGCTGCTCCCCGTGGTCGGGAATGAAAATGGCGCGCGAGAGGGAATTTGACGACGCGACACGCACGCTTCGCGTCGTCAAATTCAGTTTCGCGGCCGGAACGCAGTCCCTCGGCGGCGGTATCCCCGCACAGTCACAGCGCTCAATACGATCGCCAGGATCAGCGTGCCGGCGCCCAGCATCGTCTCGAACGTGCCCTTGATCTGGTTGGACGAGATCTGGTCCTGGAGTGACCTGCCGTCGCCGACCGGAACGGTGGCCGTGACCGAGGGCGGGCCGCTCCAGACATCGGGGACGTCGTCGCCCATACCCGGCGGAAGTTTCGGCCGTGGCGGCAACATCACCGTCGTCGTGACCGCGGACTGCAACCGTTCACTGCCCCTGGCGCCGTGGCGGCAGGTGTCGTTGGCGGCCATGGCGTGCCCGTCGCACGTCTCCGGGTTCGCCAGCAGGCGCACGCCGGAGAACAGACCGAAGCCCGCCACGCAGAACAACACCGCCAACATGAACACCCAGGACGCCAGCGACCTCTGCTTGCGCTCCCCGGCCATCGCGAGGGGCGTTTAGCCCTCCACCTGTGTTTTCAGGTTGGCCAGCAGCTCGCCCTGGATCCGGCGCAGCCCCAGCGGCGCGAACGTCTTCTCGAAGAACCCCTTGACGCCGCCGGCCCCGGTCCAGGTGGTCTTCATGGTGACGCTGGAGCCCGGACCGGCCGGGGCCACCGTCCAATTGGTGACCATCGTCGAGTTCGCGTCCTTCTCGATGACGGTGTGCCCGGCCACGTCGACGCTGGCCTGCACCTCACGAACCCGTGATTTGGTGGCCTGCAGCTTCCACTTGACGATGGTGCCCTGGCCCTGGCCGCCCTGCAGCACCTGGTACTCGCTGTAGGCGTCCGACAAAATCTTCGGCCGGACCTGCTGGTAGTCGCCGATCGCGGCGAGCACCGCGTCGGGCTCGGCGTTGATCAAGACGGTGTTGGCTGCACTGACCTGTCCCATCAGGCAAACTCCTGTCGTTGCGGTGTGCTGACCCGGCGCGCGCAAACGCTGCGTTCGTGCGCGGGCTGCTATCGCCGACTAGCGTATATGTGGTGTCTGTTCGGGCAGATGACGCACTGGCGGCGCACGCGGTGGGCGTGCAGCGGCTTTTGGCGAGCTATCGGTCCATCCCCGCGACGGCGTCGGTGCGGTTGGCCAAATCCACCTCCAACCTGTTTCGGGCGCGCGCCAAGCGGGACGCCCCCGGGCTGGACACCTCGGGCCTGACCGGCGTCATCTCCGTCGACCCCGACGCGCACACCGCCGACGTGGCCGGCATGTGCACCTACGAGGATCTGGTGGCGGCGACCCTGCCCTACGGCTTGTCGCCGCTGGTGGTGCCGCAGCTGAAGACCATCACCCTGGGCGGGGCGGTGACCGGGCTGGGCATCGAGTCGACGTCGTTCCGCAACGGCCTGCCGCACGAGTCGGTGCTGGAGATGGACATTCTCACCGGCACCGGCGAACTGGTCACCGCGTCCCGCGACCAGCATTCCGACCTGTTTCACGCCTTTCCGAATTCCTATGGAACGCTGGGCTATTCGACCCGGCTGCGGATCGAGCTGGAATCCGTCAAACCGTTTGTGGCGTTACGGCACATCCGGTTTGACGCACTGCCCGAGCTGGTCGCGGCGATGGACCGCATCGTGGACACCGGCGGGTACGACGGCGCCCCGGTGGATTACCTCGACGGCGTGGTGTTCAGCGCCGACGAAAGCTACCTGTGCGTCGGCGTGCAAACCGGCACCCCGGGCCCGGTCAGCGACTACACCGGGCAACGCATCTACTACCGGTCCATCCAGCACGACACCGGCGTCAAGGACGACCGGCTGACCATCCACGACTACCTGTGGCGCTGGGACACCGACTGGTTCTGGTGCTCCCGCGCGTTCGGGGTGCAAAACCCGCGGCTGCGGCGGTTCTGGCCGCGCCGCTACCGGCGCAGCAGCGTGTACTGGAAACTGGTGGCCCTAGACCGGCGGTTTCACATCGCCGACCGGATCGAGAAGCGGCACGGCCGCCCGCCGCTGGAGCGGGTGGTGCAAGACATCGAGGTGCCCATCGAGCGGTGCGCGGAATTTTTGGCGTGGTTCACCGCGACGGTGCCGATCGAGCCGGTCTGGCTGTGCCCGTTGCGGTTGCGTGATCAAGACGGTTGGCCGCTGTACCCGATCCGGCCCGGCCGCAGCTACGTCAACGTCGGGTTCTGGTCGTCGGTGCCGGCCGGTGCCACCGAGGGCGCCACCAACCGGCTGATCGAAGCCAAGGTCACCGAGCTCGACGGGCACAAGTCGCTGTACTCGGATTCCTACTACACCCCAGAGGAATTCGACGACCTCTACGGCGGCGAGGCCTACAAGACGGTGAAGAAAACCTACGATCCGGATTCGCGTCTCTTGGACCTGTACGCAAAGGCGGTGCAACGGCGATGACGACCTTCAAGGAACACCACGCACACACCACCGGCAAGCTGAGCCTGGCCCAGATCCTGGAGATCTTCGCCGCCGGCGGGCAGCTGCCGCTGAAGTTCACCGCCTACGACGGCAGCAGCGCCGGCCCCGACGACGCCGAGCTGGGGCTGGACCTGCTGACCCCGCGCGGCACCACCTACCTGGCCACCGCACCCGGGGATCTGGGCCTGGCCCGCGCTTACGTCTCCGGCGACCTGGAGGCGCACGGGGTACACCCCGGCGACCCCTACAAGCTGCTCAACGCGCTGACCGACAAACTGGACTTCAAGCGGCCGCCGGCGCGGGTGCTGGCCAGCATCATCCGGTCGATCGGCGTCGAACACCTGGTGCCGATCCCGCCGCCGCCGCAGGAGGCGCTGCCGCGGTGGCGGCGCATCGCCGAGGGGCTGCGGCACTCCAGACCCGCGACGCCGAGGCCATCCACCACCACTACGACGTGTCCAACACGTTCTACGAGTGGGTGCTGGGGCCGTCGATGACCTACACCTGCGCGGTCTACCCGGACGCCGACGCCACCCTGGAGCAGGCGCAAGACAACAAGTACCGGTTGGTGTTCGACAAGCTGAACCTGCAGCCCGGTGACCGGCTGCTCGACGTGGGCTGCGGCTGGGGCGGCATGGTGCGCTACGCCGCCCGGCACGGGGTCCGCGCCATCGGGGCCACGCTGTCGGCCGAGCAGGCCAAGTGGGCGCAGCGCGCCATCGAGGCCGAGGGCCTGGCCGAGCTGGCCGAGGTGCGGCACAGCGACTACCGCGACATCGGCGAAACCGATTTTGACGCCGTCTCCTCGATCGGGCTCACCGAACACATCGGGGTGGCGAATTACCCCGCCTACTTCGGCTTCCTCAGATCGAAGCTGCGCCTCGGCGGTCTGCTGCTCAACCACTGCATCACCCGCCACGACAACAAGTCGGCACCCAACGCGGGCGGGTTCATCGACCGCTACGTGTTCCCCGACGGGGAACTGACCGGTTCGGGACGCATCATCACCGAAATCCAGGACGCCGGCCTGGAGGTGCTGCACGAGGAGAACCTCCGCCACCATTACGCGCTGACGCTGCGCGACTGGTGCGCCAACCTGGTCGAGCATTGGGACGACGCCGTCGCCGAGGTCGGGCTGGCCACCGCCAAAGTGTGGGGGTTGTACATGGCCGGATCCCGGGTGGGCTTCGAACAGAACGCGATTCAGCTGCACCAGGTGCTGGCGGCCAAGGTCGACGCCCGCGGCAACGACGGCGGCCTGCCGCTGCGGCCGTGGTGGCGGGCCTAGTCGGAGCCGTTGTCGATACGACGGGCGCCCAGCTCGTTTTGCAGCAGTTCCAGCGCGGCTTCTTCGGGGTCGCGGCGCTCCGCGGCGGGCT
>PPEA01000439.1 GCA_002967005.1 Mycobacterium talmoniae | reverse complement strand
GCTGGCCTGGGCGCTGACCTGCGACCTGACCATCGCCAGCGAACGCGCGGTGCTGGTGCCGGCATTCGGTCGGCTGGGTCTGCTCCCGGAGGTCGGCACCAGTTGGGCGTTGACCCGGCGCCTGGGCTATCAGGGCGCGCTGGCCTACTACCTGCGCGGCGAGCACATCGACGCCCCCGCCGCCCAGCGACTGGGGCTGGTGCATGAGGTGGTCGCCCATGAGCAACTGCTGACCGTGGCCGACGAATGGTGTTCCCGGGTGGCCGCGTTGCCGGCGCACGCGGTGGCGATGACCAAACCGCTGCTGCGCACCGCCGCTGACGCCAACTGGAACGACGCGCTCACCCTCGAAGAATTCGCCGAACCCACCTGCTTCACCACCGCGGCGTTCGCCGATGCCGTGCACGCCCTGCTGGCGCGCTAACTGCACCGCAGCAGCGGCTGGGTGCTGCACCGAAACGCGCCGCCGAACGACCGGCTGATCGCGAAGTCGACGTATTCGACCGTGATGCCGGCGCGCTCCAGCTGCTCGCCGATGCGGCCGAACACCGGATCGGTGATGTAGACCTCGGGACCGATCGGCAGCCCGTTGGTGGCCAGCTCTTTGGCCTCCGGCAGCGAAACCGTGATCCTGGACCAGGATTTCAGGATGTCCGGGATGCCGTCGAGCAGCGCCTCCTCGCACACCACCACCAGTCCGTCGCGGATCAATCCGAGCGCACAGTCCAGATGCAGCATCTCGCGCCTCAACCGGACCACCTCAACGGTGTACCCCAGCGGTGCCAGCAGCTTCTGCAGCCAGCGCGCGCCGAGTTCGTTGGACGCCAGACCCGAGGTCCCGACGAAGACGTGCTTGCCGAGCACCAGGACGTCGCCGCCCTCCAGGAACGGACCCGGTCCCAGCGTAGCGTCGTCGGCGGCCGCGATCTCGGGGGCCGGCGCCGCGACATAGCTGCACGGCGCCGGATAGACCCGTTCGGCCAGGATGTCGCGCATCGTCAATACCTCACGGCGGCGGTAGCCGAAGCGCAGCGAACCCTCGATCACCACGTTGCCGATGGTGAAGAACGGGTCGCGCACAAAGAAATTGGCGTAGCCGTCGGTGCCGGCCTTCTCGGCCTCGGTCAGCAGCCGCGGCCGCAGCACCTCGACGCCGTGCTTGCGCAACACCGCGTCGAGTTGCTGTCGTTCCCGCTCCCAGGTCCGTTGCCGCTCCGGGCAGGCCACCCCGAAATCCTGTCCGACGGGCACGTTTTCGGCGGCGCCGGGCGGCAGGAAGTCCAGCTCCGCCGAATCCAGGATGGTCGCGGGCAGCGCCAGCTCGGACTGCGCGAGCACCACGGTGCGCAGCGGCGCGAACTCGCTTTCGACAAAGACCTCGGGCACCGTCGGCGCGGCCTACGGCTGGCGGTATCCCGGCGGGTTGGGTGTGTCGACCCACAGGTCGACCCCGAGCTCGCCGCCCGGGGTGCAGTCATACACCGACAGGTCGGTCACCCCGGATTCCACCAGGACGTCCTCACACAGCACCGAGTTGCCGGTGTAGTCGGTGGCGGGCTTGTTGAGGATGACGTACGCCGCGTCGGCGTAGACGTCGGGTTTGCGGGCCCGCGACATCGCCTCGTCACCGCCGAGCAGGTTCTGCACGGCCGCGGTCGCGACCAGGGTGCGCGGCCACAGCGTGTTGGACGCGATCCCGTCGGCGCGCAATTCCTCGGCCATGCCCAGCGCGCACAGCGTCATCCCGAATTTGGCCATCATGTACGCGGTCGGCTTGAGCCACTCGGACTCCAACCGGATCGGCGGGGACAGGGTCAAGATGTGCGGGTTGTCCCGGCCCTTCATGTGTGGGATGCAGGCCCGCGAGACCGAGTAGGTGCCGCGCACCTGGATGCCGTTCATCAGATCGAAGCGCTTGAGCGGCACCTCGGTGATGGAGCCCAGGTTGATCGCCGAGGCGTTGTTCACGCAGATATCGATGCTGCCGAACTGGGCCACCGCTTGGGCCACCGCGGCCTCGACCGACTCGCCATCGCGGATATCGCCGACGATCGGCAGCGCTTGGCCGCCGGCCTCCTCGATCTCCTTGGCCGCGGTGTACACCGTGCCGGGCAGCTTGGGGTGCGGTTCGGCGGTCTTGGCGACCAACGCGACATTGGCGCCGTCGCGGGCGGCCCGTTTGGCGATCGCCAGCCCGATCCCGCGGCTGGCCCCGGATATGAACATGGTTTTCCCGGAAAGCGACATGGTGGTCACCCTATGCTGCCCGGATCGCCGCGGTGACCGCATCGGTCAGCGCAATCAGGTCGGCCGGGGCCAGCGCCACTTCCCAGCCTCGTTTGCCGGCGCTGCAAAACACCCGATCCCACTGCAGCGCCGAGGAGTCCACCACCGTCGGGAGCGCTCGGCGCTGGCCGAGCGGGGAGATGCCGCCCACCACGTAGCCGGTGGATCGCTGGGCCGCCGCCGGGTCGGCCAACATCGCCTTCGGCGCCCCCAGCGCGGCGGCG
>PPEA01000438.1 GCA_002967005.1 Mycobacterium talmoniae | reverse complement strand
CGTGGTCGGGCACCACGCCGTCGACGCCGAGCGCGGACAGGGCCTCGACGGCCTCCGCGCCGAACGCCTGCTGACGCGGGTCGTGCCGATACCGCAATACCTGGTGCGGAACCTGGGCCGCCGCCAGGGCCGCGATCGCCGGGGTTGCCGCACGTGCCACCGGCCCAGAGTAGAACCGCCCAGGAACACGGTCCGCCACCCGGATCGCGGCCGGAAATAGCCGCCCGGCCGGTGCTGTTATCTGAGGCAGTTGCGTCGCGGCGGCTGGCATCGCCGGCGCACCGCGTACGGGCGAAGACGACCGGCAGATGACATGGTCGGTCGCCGCCGTAAGATCGGACGAAGGGGAGTCGGGTGTCAACAGCGACGTGCCTGGTGGGCGAGGAGCGGTTGGCTCGGCAAGCCGAGCGTCTGGTGCAGCTGCCGAGGCTGGTTGAGGGCACCGCGACAGAAGGGACAGTGTCAATCACGATGGCCGACGAAGGCGCGACCGGGCCCACTCGTTCCGAGGAGACCGACGCGCAGCTGACCGCGCGCTTTGAGCGCGATGCGATCCCGCTGCTGGACCAGCTGTACGGCGGTGCGCTGCGCATGACCCGCAATCCGGCCGACGCCGAGGACCTGCTGCAAGAAACCATGGTGAAGGCCTATGCGGGGTTCCGCTCCTTCAAAGAGGGCACCAACCTCAAGGCGTGGCTGTACCGGATCCTGACCAACACCTACATCAACAGCTACCGCAAAAAACAGCGTCAACCAGGGGTTTATCCGACCGACGAGGTCACCGACTGGCAGCTGGCGGCTTCCGCCGAGCACACGTCGACCGGGCTGCGCTCGGCGGAGGTCGAGGCACTCGAGTCGCTGCCGGACACCGAGATCAAAGACGCGCTGCAGCAGCTCCCCGAAGATTTTCGGATGGCGGTGTACTACGCCGACGTCGAAGGGTTCCCGTACAAGGAGATCGCCGAGATCATGGACACCCCGATCGGGACGGTGATGTCGCGGCTGCACCGCGGCAGACGTCAGTTACGTGGACTGTTGGCCGATGTGGCCAGGGACCGCGGGTTCATACGTGGTGATCAGGCGGCCGAGGAGGTGTCGTCGTGACCGAGTGCTCGTGCGGGGGAGACCCCGCTGACCGCGCGGGTGCCGACCATTCGCACGCCGGGGCCGACTGCGCCGAGGTGATCGCCGAGGTGTGGACACTGCTCGACGGCGAGTGCACCGCGGAAACCAGGGAGAAGCTACGCCGGCACCTCGAGGCATGTCCCGGCTGCTTCCGGCACTACGGGATCGAGGAGCGGATCAAGTCTTTGATCGCCCGCAAGTGCAGCGGCGAGAAAGCCCCCGATAGTTTGCGCGAGCGGTTGCGGCTGGAGATCAGCCGAACCATCATCATCCGCGGCTAAGCGGCTCCGCCGAAACGGCGAAGCGGCCCGTCAGGAGTTGGGCCGCTTGCCGTGGTTGGCTTTGCTGTGTTTGCGGTCACGCTTCTTGCGGCCACGCTTGGCCATAGTTCACCCTCCTTACGGGATTTTTCTTGCAAGGCAGTCTCTCATGTGGCCGGCGGGGTGCCAGGTCACACCCCAACTTGGGGTCGATGGCGGTCTGGTTGGCTGGGTGGTACCGAGGCTGCATTCAGGGCATCGAGTCTGCACTGACGGCGTCGAGACTGCGCTGACGGCGTCGAGTCTGCACTGACGGCGTCGAGACTGTACTGACGGCGTCGAGGCTGCGCTCAGGGCATCGAGCCTGTACGCAGGGCATCGAGCCTGCGCCCAGGCCAAGAAATCGGTCGAATCGACGGCCTCACCGCAGACTCGACGCCCTCACCGCAGCCTCGACGCCCTCACCGCAGCCTCGACGCCCTCACCGCAGACTCGAGGCCCTCACCGCAGACTCGAGGCGAAAGACGCGTCGGTCGACGCGACCGCCCGAACTGACCGGCCCCCATCGCAGAACGCGATCACCCGGGATCGGGCCGCGTCGAGCGTTCGCCCCGGTGAAGCGATCGGCAACGCGAACTCGTTGCCGAACCCCGACCGGTCAGACGACCGGGCCGCTGGGATTGGCCGGCGCGGTGTCGGCCGGGTCTGGCGGTGCGGGGCTGGTCAGCTCCGGTGGCGTCGGGCCGGTGAGACCCGGCGACGCCGACGCCTGGCCGGGCAACGCTGTGGGTGCTTGACCGGGCACCGCGGGTTGGCCGGGCGCGGTGGCATTCGGATAACCCGAGACCCCCGGAGTCTGCCCCGGTAGCCCAGGGGTCTGCCCCGGCAGCGTGGTGCCGGGATAACCGGGCGTCTGGCCCGGCAACTGGCCGGGCGTCTGCCCCGGCAGCGTGGTGCCCGGGTAGCCGGGTGTCTGGCCCGGCACCTGACCCGGGTACCGGGGGTCGTGCCCTGGCCAAGGTGGTGCCCGGATAGCCCGGCACGGTGGAACCCGGATAGCCGGTGGTCGGCAGCTGCGAGGTGGGGGCGGTGGGCTCGAGGCCCGGGAAGAATTTGTTCAGGATCGCATTGAGCGGTGTGAGCAGCGCATTGGCGACGTTGACGGCCGAGCTGGGGTCCGAGGCGGGCGGGGCCGGGGCGGGCACTGGATCGTCGGCGTGGCACCGGCGACGCGCCGGCGACCGCGCCGCCGTATCCGATCACGCCACATACGGCCAGGGCCAACCCGGCGCCGACGGCGGCACGGGCCAGGGATGCGCGCATCGTGGAAGTCTCAAACATGTTGGTAGACAAGGGAATGCTCCTCAACTCAGCTGAGGCACCCGACGTGTTTCAGGCACTCAAGTCACCCTGGTAACACTGGTATTCGTTAATCACAACTGAAACACGACACGGTCACAGAACGATTTCTATAGGTTCGCTTACTTCTCTTCGAATCCGCTTACCACCCGCCCGCGGAGCCGTCCGATGACCCTGACCTGGGCGGCGACCCGCCCGGGCGTTACACCACCGCGGGCGCCAACCGTCGCCACTGCTCCCGCGGGAACGCGTTCGGGTCGGCGGTCAGGATCTGCACGCAGACATGGTCCGCGCCCGCCTGCAGGTGCTCGTCGACCCGACGCTTGACTGCGTCCTCGTCACCCCACACGATGATGGCGTCGAGCAACCGGTCGCTCACCGCCGCGATCTCGTCGGGTGTGAAGCCGCTGCGTAACAAATTGTTGGCGTAGTTCGGCATCGCCAGATACGAACGCAGCAATCGGTTCCGATCGCGCGCGCCTCGTCGCGGTCGGTCGTCAGGATCGCGGTCTGCTCGGGCAACAGCAGCGGCCCGGCCCCGAGCACCTCCCGGGCGCGGCGGGTGTGTTCGGGGGTGACCAGGTAGGGGTGGGCGCCGCGGGTGCGTTCGGCGGCGAGTTGCAGCATCTTGG
>PPEA01000437.1 GCA_002967005.1 Mycobacterium talmoniae | reverse complement strand
TGGCGCTGAGCAGGCGCGGCGTCGGGCCCGTCGAGGAAGGTGGCCGTGGCCTGCAGCGGCTTGCGGTAGCGGCCCGGCTGCCGCGAGTCGATCAGCGGGGCATGGCTCACGCCGATCCCGAGGAAAAACCGGTCGCCGTGCGTGGCCGTCAGCGCCGCGAACGCTCGGCGGTCTCCTCCGGGGTATGCATCCACAAGTTGAGGATTCCGGTCGCGACGGTCGCGGTGCGGGTCGACGCCAGCAGATGGCCCACGGCGTCGAAGACCGGCCCGCCGACGTCGGGGATCCACAGCGCCGAGTACCCGAGTTCCTCGAGTTCGGCCGCCGCCTCGGCCGCCTCGGCGGAATCGCCGTAGCGCAGCTGTGCACTCCAGATGCCCACACCAGAAAGATTCGTCATGGTGGCTACGCTGCCACAGCGGGCCACCGGGACACTCCCAGCTCACCGGTGCCGGGCCATTGTGGTTCGATGGAGCGGCAGAATTGCCAAACACCGGCTGGGTTATGAACGAGGTGAAGATGGCCGAGGATGTTCGCGCGGAGATCGTGGCTAGCGTGCTTGAAGTCGTGGTCCGCGAGGGCGATCAGATCGGCGAGGGTGACACCGTGGTGCTGCTGGAGTCGATGAAGATGGAAATCCCGGTTCTGGCCGAAGTTGCGGGCACGGTCACCAAAGTGAACGTCTCGGTGGGTGACGTCATCCAGGCCGGTGACCTTATCGCCGTGATCAGCTGACCATCTGCGCAGATGTCCACCCTCGGTGACCTGCTCGCCGAACACACGGTCTTGCCGGGCAACGCCGTGGACCACCTGCACGCCGTCGTCGGGGAGTGGCAGCTGCTGGCCGATCTGTCGTTCGCCGACTACCTGATGTGGGTGCGCCGCGACGACGGCGTCCTGGTGTGCGTGGCGCAATGCCGACCCAACACCGCGCCGACGATCCTGGACCGCGACGTCGTCGGCACCGTGGTCAACGCCGACAAGCTGCCGCTAGTGACCGCGGCATTCGAGTCAGGCAGCATCGGGCAGCAAAGCGACACCGGCGACCAGAACGTCGAAGCCGTCCCGGTGCGCTACGCCGACCGGGTGGTGGCGGTGTTGACCCATCAGACGGCGCTGGCCGCCGAACGCGCCTCCAGCCCGCTGGAGACCGCCTACCTGGACTGCGCGCGCGATCTCGTCCACATGCTGTCGGAGGGCACGTTTCCCGACGTCGGGGATCTGGCGATGTCGCGCTCGAGCCCCCGGGTGGGCGACGGCTTCATCCGCCTCGACGTCGAGGGGGTGGTGTCCTACGCCAGCCCCAACGCGCTGTCGGCGTACCACCGGATGGGGTTGACCGCCGAACTGGAGGGCCACGACCTGGTCGCGGTGACCTGGCCGTTGATCTCGGATCCGTTCGAAGCCCAGGAGCTGGCCGAGCACGTGCACGACTCGCTGGCCGGCGGGTCCAGCATGCGGCTGGAAGTCGAGGCCGGCGGTGCCGCGGTGCTGCTGCGGACACTGCCGCTGGTGGTGCACGGCGCCGCCGCGGGCGCCGCGGTGCTGGTCCGCGACGTCACCGAGGTCAAGCGCCGCGACCGCGCGCTGCTGTCCAAGGACGCCACCATCCGCGAAATCCACCATCGGGTGAAGAACAATCTGCAAACCGTGGCCGCGTTGCTGCGTCTGCAGGCCCGCCGCACCAGCAACGCCGAGGGCCGCGAGGCGCTGCTGGAGTCGGTGCGCCGGGTGTCGTCGATCGCGCTGGTCCACGACGCGTTGTCGATGTCGGTGGACGAGGAGGTCAACCTCGACGAGGTGATCGACCGGATTTTGCCGATCATGAACGACGTCGCCACGGTGGACACCCCGATCCGGATCAATCGGAGCGGCGCGCTCGGCGTGCTGGACGCCGACCGCGCGACCGCGTTGATCATGGTGATCACCGAACTCGTCCAGAACGCCATCGAACACGCATTTGACCCGGCGGTTCCCCGGGGGTCGGTGACGATCTGCGCCGAACGCTCGGCGCGCTGGCTGGACGTGCTGGTCCGCGACGACGGCCGCGGGCTGCCCGAGGATTTCAACCTGGAGGCCTCCGACCGGCTGGGCCTGCAGATCGTGCGCACCCTGGTGTCGGCCGAACTGGACGGCACGCTGAGCACGCGGGAGGCACCCGGGGGCGGCACCGAGATGGTGCTGCGGGTTCCGATCGGCCGCCGAGTCCGGTTGGCGCAGTGAGGGCCTCACACAAAGCGACCCCGACATCGTCGGGGCCGCAATGCTTTTCGTCGAGCCGGAGGTTAGACTCCGGTGCGCGCCTTGGTCCGGGCGTTGCGCCGCTTGAGGGCACGGCGCTCGTCCTCGCCCATGCCACCCCACACGCCAGCGTCCTGGCCGGTTTCCAGCGCCCAGGCCAGGCATTCGGTGGTCACCGGGCACCGGTTGCAGACCAGTTTCGCGTCAGCGATCTGCGCGAGCGCCGGCCCACTGTTTCCTACCGGGAAAAACAGTTCCGGATCCTCGTCGCGACAAACCGCCCTGTGGCGCCAATCCATACCTGCTTACTCCTTTAACTGTGTGCGCTGCACGGCGCAGTGCTGGTGCGCAGCAACGCACGAGCATTTTTTCTTCGGCTGTTAGCGGGCGCAAAAAATCCTTACGGTTTGCATCCGATGTTTAGATCGTTTCACAGGCTGAACAGATGTCAATAGTGTCCGTTCGCACGTGGTCAATCTCACGTCGGGCGTGGTGGGGCGATCCGCTGCCGGATCCACCTTCCGTTTGTACTACACTCGGCGTGACCTGTGTCTCATTTTTCCCTGAGAAATTCGATTACCGCTGTTCAGCGGGGGTCGCCACCGGCGGCGCGACGACGTTGAGGGCGTCGGGTACCGACCGGAACGTCATCTCGGTGCGCAGCCCGAGGTAGTCACCGTCGATCTGGGTGGCGATCCCCGGCTCGTCCCCGGAACCGCTGTCGGTGACCCGCAGCCAGGTCACATCGTCGTCCCGAACCAGCTGTTTGGACTCGAACTTCGGGCGCTTGGCGAACATCTGCCGCACGATCCGCAGGGTGGGCACGGTCTTCAGCCCGTGGGTGGCGAACACCCCGAGGTTGGATTCGAACGCGCAGCCGGGATTGGTCCACACCGGCCGCTTGTTGGCGTAGGTCCACGGGCTGGAGTTGGACACGAACACGAAGTGCACCCCGGTGACCGGGTCGCGGGTCGGGCAGCTGCAGCGTCAGGGTCGCCTCCCGCCGGATGCTGGCCAACACCGCGGGGATCGCGGCGCGA
>PPEA01000436.1 GCA_002967005.1 Mycobacterium talmoniae | reverse complement strand
CCTGGTCGGCGGCGGGGTGCTGGCCGCCGGCTGGGCCCTGGCTGCGCGGTCGGCGCTGGGGTCGCGGCGTGGCGGTGTTCGCCAACGTGCTGCTGGTGCCGGTGGCCTGGTATGTGGCGGTCGGCTCGCATCGGTGGGGCTACGGCATCCCGATCGGCGTGCTGGTGCTGGCGGTGCTGGCGCTGCTGTTCAGCCCGGCCGCGCTGCGCTGGGTCGCCGATCGCTGATCAGCGCGCCAGCGCGATGAGGTCCGCGCCGGAGACCCGGTAGGTGGTCCAGCCGTGCTGCGGTTTGCCGCCGGCCGCGTCGTACAGCGCGATCGCGTCGGAGTTCCAGTCCAACACCGCCCAGGACAGCCGGGTGTAGCCGTGGGCGACACATTCGGCGGCCAGCGCGGCCAGCATGGCGCGGCCCAACCCGCGGCGGCGGAAGCGGGGGCGCACATACAAATCCTCCAGGTACACCCCGGCGACGCCGTCCCAGGTGGAGAAGTTGCGGAACCACAGGGCGATGGCCGCGATTTCGTCGCCCACCTCGGCGACGTGTCCGTGCACCGTCACCGGATCGCCGAAAAGCGCGGCGTGGATCTGCTTTTCGGTGACGGTGCACTGATCGGCGGCATGCTCGAAATCGGCCAGCTCGTGGATCATCGCGGTGATGTCGGCGACGTCGGCCGGTTCGGCGCGGCGGATGGTCACTGGTCAACTCCCAACGCGTTCAGAATCGTCGCGAATTTCGTTGTGGTCTCGTCGACTTCGTCGTCGGGATCGGATCCGGCGACAATGCCGCCGCCGGAATGCGCCAGCGCGGTGCGCCGATCGGCGGACAGCTGCGCGCAGCGGATCGCCACCACCCAGCGGCCGTCCCCGTGCCGGTCACACCACCCGACCGCACCGGCGTAGAACCCGCGATCGCTTCCAGCGCGCCGATGAGCTGCACGGCGGCGTCGGTCGGCACCCCACCGACCGCCGGGGTGGGATGCAGCGCCAACGCCAAATCCAGTGCGGTGGTGGCGGTGTCGCGAAGACGGCCGGTGATCGGGGTGCTCAGATGCCACAGGGCGGCGGTGTGGCTCAGCTGCGGCGTTGCGGCGATCCGCAGGTCGGTGCACAGCGGTTGCAGGGCGTCGCGCATGGTGTCGATCACCAGCTGGTGCTCGTGCCGGTTCTTGCCGGAGGCCACCAGCGCGGCACCGTTGGCGCGGTCGATCTCGGGGTCGGCCGCGCGCGGCGCGGACCCGGCGAACG
>PPEA01000435.1 GCA_002967005.1 Mycobacterium talmoniae | reverse complement strand
GGATGGGCAGTTATGACCGCCGGTGCCGGGCTACCGCCCCGGTTGCCGGGGAGGGCCGCGGTGGGCACCGTCGGTGACGATGTAGGGCGAAGCGATGAGGAGGAGCGGCGCTTGTGACCGGATTCCGGATACTGGCAGTGGCCAACCAGAAGGGCGGGGTGGCCAAGACGACGACGGTGGCCTCGCTGGGGGCGGCGATGGCCGACCAGGGGCGGCGGGTGCTGCTGGTCGACCTGGACCCGCAGGGCTGTTTGACGTTCTCGCTGGGCCAGGATCCGGACAAACTGCCGGTGTCGGTGCATGAGGTGCTGCTCGGTGAGGTCGAGCCCAACGCGCCGCTGGTCAGCACCGCCGAGGGGATGACGCTGCTGCCGGCCAACATCGATCTGGCCGGGGCCGAGGCGATGCTGCTGATGCGGGCCGGCCGCGAGTACGCCCTCAAACGGGCGCTGGACAAGCTCGAGGACCGGTTCGACGTGGTGATCGTCGACTGCCCGCCGTCGTTGGGGGTGCTCACGTTGAACGGCTTGACCGCCGCCGACGAGGTCATCGTCCCGCTGCAGTGCGAGACGCTGGCGCATCGCGGGGTGGGGCAGTTCCTGCGCACCGTCGCCGATGTTCAGCAGATCACCAACGCCAACCTGCGGTTGCTGGGTGCGCTGCCGACGCTGTACGACTCGCGGACCACCCACAGCCGCGACGTGTTGCTCGACGTGGCCGACCGCTACGACCTGCCGGTGCTGGCCCCGCCCATCCCGCGCACGGTGCGGTTCGCCGAGGCCAGCGCGTCGGGATCCTCGGTGCTGGCCGGGCGCAAGAACAAGGGCGCCCAGGCCTACCGGGAGTTGGCGGCGGCGCTGCTCAAACACTGGAAATCCGGCAAGTCGCTGCCGACGTTCGCCCCGGAGGTGTAGCGGGTTCGCCGCTCGCTTGGGCCGCTTGGGCCGCGAGTGGGAATTTGGCGACGTGGTCGTGGCGTGTCGCGTCGTCAGATTCCCACTCGGCGCGAACCGGCCGGCGCGAACCGGGCGGCTTAGCCGAGGGCCACCACGGTGTCGCCGCGCTGCTCGATCAGCGTGGACCCGGCCGCCGCCGGGATCACCGCCGCCGTCGACGGCGGTCGGTTCACCGGGATGGACCGGTCAAGGTCGCCGGTGGCCGGGTCATAGACCCCCACCCCTCCGGTGACCGGGATCAGCAACCGGCCCGCCATGATCGTCGCCGGCCCCTGCGGGACCGCCGAGCCGGCCGGGTGCACGGTGTAGCGGTAGGACAGATTCCCGGCGTCGAACATCAGCACCGCATCCCCGGTCCACCAGGTCACCAGATCCCCGGCCGTCGACGTCGTCGCCGACGCGGCCGGCGGCTTGTCCAACAGCGTGCTGGCGACCGTGGCGCCGTCGCTGTCCACCACCTCGACCCGCGGTTTCGGCGACGGCAGATACACCGCGGTGCGGGTGTCGGAGACGGCCAGCACCCGGGCGCCGGAGTCGGCGGCGATCCCCGGCTGCGGCACATACCGCGCCTCCGGCTCGTCGTCCTCCTTACCCGGGCGCAGCAGGGTCAGCCGCAGGTCGGCCTGACCGGGGCAGGCTTCCAGCACCGAAACCGCCGAGGACCCGGCCGCCGCCGACAGCAGGGCGCAGCCGGCGCCCAGCCCCTTCACCGACGGTTTCACCGGCGCGTCGATCTCGCCGTAGGACAGCATCCGGACCAGATCCGAACGCCACAGCTCCAGACGGGTCCGCCCGGCCGACAACACCGTCGTGCCGTTGGAGGAGACGGTGACGTGCTTATCCGCGTAGCTGGTGCGGGCGGGGCCGCGGCGACCGGTGCTCGCGTCGATGCCGCTGACCTGACCGCAGCCCCGGCGGTCCGGGTAGACCGCGAGGACGTAGTGATACACGTAGGACACCGCGCACAGGTCGGCGTCGCGGGCGTAGCTCCACCGCGACGCGCCGGTGGCCAGATCGCGTCCATCGACCCGATGCCCGAGGCCAGTGATCACCGTGCCGGCCACCACGATCGGGCGGCTGGTCGCCGGGCTGGCCGCGACTCCACAGCAGCTTCAGCGTCGCCGGCACCTCGCGGGCCGCCGTCGGCTCGGCCGCCGGAGCGGTCGCGGGTCGGCTTTCGGTGGCCCGGGCGTCGCTGGTCCACCAGATCAGGGCGGCGGCCACCGCGACGACGACGGCGATCGCGACGGCGGCCGCGATATCTACCTTGGTGCGGCGCTCGGGTTTGACCATCGAGTGGCCCTCAAAACAGACCGGGTTTAGTTGGTGCTCGCCGCACCGGCGGTGGCCGCTTTGCGAGGGCGCGCCGCCGCCGGCGTCCGCCGTTTCCGGCCTCGCCGGTCGACGCGGGTGCGGTGTCGGAGTTGGTCGCCTCGCCATTGCCGGCGGGTCCGCTGACGGGCTTGCCGGCGCGGGTGCGTCGCCGCGTCCGGGTGCCGTTGCGCTGCCGGGGTTTTTGGCCGTCGCGTTCGGGGCGCTTGCCCGACGCCTTGCGCGGCGTCCCGACGGTGCCGGTGGCCTCGGTGGGGATGTCCAGCTCGGTGTACAGATGCGGGGAGCTGGAGTAGGTCTCGGCCGGATCCGGGCACCCCAGGTCCAGCGCCTTGTCGATCATGGTCCAGCGGGCCAGCTCGTCCCAGTCCACCAGGGTGACCGCGATGCCGGTGCGCCCGGCGCGGCCGGTGCGCCCGATGCGGTGCACGTAGGTCTTCTCGTCGTCGGGGCACTGGTAGTTGATGACGTGGGTGACGTCCTCGATGTCGATACCGCGGGCGGCCACGTCGGTGGCGACCAGCACGTCGATGTCACCGGCGCGGAACCCGTTCAGCGCCTTTTCGCGGGCGATCTGGCCCAGGTCGCCGTGCACCGCGCCGACCTTGAAGCCGCGTTCGCTGAGCTCGTCGGCGACCTTCTGGGCGGTGCGCTTGGTGCGGGTGAAGATCATGGTGGCGCCGCGGCCGCGGGCCTGCAGCACCCGGGACAGCAGTTCCACCTTGTCCAGCGCGTGCGCGCGGTAGACGAACTGCTCGGTGGTGTCGTGGGTGGCGGACTGGTGCGGCGACTCGGCGCGGATGTGGGTGGGCTGGTTCATGAAGGTCCGGGCCAGCGTGATGATCGGGTCGGGCATGGTGGCCGAGAACAGCATCGACTGCCGGGTGTCCGGGATCTGCGCCAAGATCCGCTCGATATCGGGCAAGAAGCCCAGGTCGAGCATCTCGTCGGCCTCGTCGAGCACCAGCACCGACAGGCCGCCCAGCTGCAGATGACCCTGCTGGGCCAGGTCGAGCAGCCGGCCCGGGGTGCCCACCACCACGTCGGCGCCGGCTTGCAGCGCCTCGATCTGCGGTTCGTAGGGCCGCCCGCCGTAGATGGAGACCACCGACAGCGGCCGCTCGGTGCCGTCGGAGGTGGCGGTCAGGTGGCGCGCGGCGGCGGACAGGTCGCCGAACACCTGCAGACACAGTTCACGGGTGGGCACCACCACCAGGGCGCGCGGCGTGCCGGTCAGCGGCCGGGTGGTGTCGGTGCTGATGCGATGCAGCAACGGCACCCCGAACGCGAAGGTCTTGCCCATGCCGGTGCGGGCCTGGCCGATCAGGTCGTCGCCGGCCAGGGCCAGCGGCAGGGTGAGCTCCTGGATGGCGAACGGCTTCTCGATGCCGTCCTCGGCGAGGGCGCGCACGATTTCGTCGCGAACACCGAGGTGAGCAAAGCTGGTCGGGGCGGGGTGAAGAAGTGGGGTCATGCGCGGCAATGTGCCTTTCAGTGTCAGTCTCGTCGCGGTTCATTGAGGTTCAATGAGCTACCAGGCGCGCACGAGCTGACGGTCGAATACGTTGCCGACTGGCGGGCCCTGCGCTCATCTGGGCGGGGCCAACGGCGTGCACGCACATTTCTCGGATAGCGCCTTAGTTAGCGCTGTCCGCCGACCATGATACTTGGTCGGCCGCCGGACCCCGCCCTCACCGCGGTTTCGGGGTGGTGGTGAGGGTTGCCGGGCGCAGCGGGGGTC
>PPEA01000434.1 GCA_002967005.1 Mycobacterium talmoniae | reverse complement strand
GACGTGGCGACCGACCGTGCGGGTCGGCGGCGGCCCGACGACGGTCGCCTGCGTCCCGCGGTTATCGCCGTGGAGGATCACCGCGGTGCCCACGACCGCGGCCAGAAACACGCCACCGGCGATCACGGCCACCGGGCGCCAGCGGTGATCCACCGGCGCGTCATAGTCGTCCTCGCGGTAGTCGTCGTAGAGCGCGTCGTCGTCCAGGTCGTCGGGATAGTCGACGTACTCGTAGGTCTTCAGGTCGCTCACGACGCCGACGGTATGGGCGCTAACGCCGCTGGCCAGGGCGGCGCGCGGGCCCGTTACGGCATCGTTGTGGCTCCGTTATCGCACCGGTTATCGCGCACGGCGAACGGCTGGTGCGCACCGCGGGTCGCCGCGTCTACTAGCCTTCTTGCTTGGGACGCCTACCAAACGAAAGGGGCCGGCGTGGAGGTCAAGATCGGTGTCACGGACAGTCCGCGCGAACTGGTGTTCACCAGCGCGCAGACACCCGACGAGGTGGAGGAGCTGGTCACCGCCGCGCTGGGCAAGGGCGCCGAGGGTACCGCCGTGCTGAGCCTCACCGACGAGAAGGGCCGCCGGTTCCTGGTGCAGACCAGCAAGATCGCCTACGTGGAGATCGGCGTGGCCGACAGCCGCAAGGTGGGCTTCGGGATCGGCTCGGCCACCGCGTAAGCGGGGCCGGGCTACTACCGGCCGGGCTGCTACCGGTTCAGCGGCACGTGGGACAGTCCGCCCCAGGCGAAGTGCACGGTGCCGTCGACGGCGTCCTCTTTGGAGATGGGGCGGTCGGTGTCCAGCCAGTACCGGGCGCAGTCGACGCTGATCCCCACCAGCCCCACCGCGATCATCCGCGCGCGGTGCGGGTCCAGGCCGGAGTCGTGGCTGATCAGGTCGAACACCGCGTCGATGCAGGATTCGGTGGCCACCCGCACCTGGGCGGCCACCTGCGGCTCGCTGACGTAGTCGTTCTCGAAGATCAGCCGGTAGCCCTGGCTGTCGTGCTCGATGAAATCGAAGAACGCCTGGACCGCGGCCCGCAGCCGCTGCCGGTTATCGGTGGTGGTGCGCAGCGCCTGCCGCACCCCCGACACCAGGTTGTCCACATGCCGCTGCAGCACCGCCAGGTAGAGCTCCAGCTTGGATGAGAAGTGCTGGTAGAGAACCGGTTTGCTGACACCGGCGCGGTCGGCGATCTCATCCATGCCGGCCGCGTGGTAGCCGCGGTCGACGAATACCTCACTGGCGGCGATCAATAGCTGCCCGCGGCGTTCATCGCGCGGCATCCGGTTGCCCCGGCGGCCGGAGTTGCGGGTGGCCGTCTTGGCGCCGGTGCGTTCGGCCGTATTGGCCAGTTCGCTCATCGAGTCCTCAATCTGCATTAATGCTCGCCAGCTGGCGCTGTGCGCGAGCGGCTCGTCGCAACGACATTACTACCCATTGCCGTCGCTGCCGTCTCCCCGACAGCACCGGTAACGGCGCGCCAAGAATCCCAGCTAGGGACGGTTGTGCGATCCTGGATCGGTGACCTACGACCCGGCGCGCCGCGGCGGCGGTCAAGTGCCGGTGCTTCGCGACGAGTGGCGAGAGCCGCTGCGGGCCCAACGTGACCCCCTGGCCGGGGGGCCGGGCCGGATGCGTTCGAACCGGGACACCCGCCGCCAATGGCGCAAACAGACCTGGTTGGGCCGATTTGTGTCCACCTACGGCTGGCGTGCCTACGCGCTGCCGGTGCTGATGGCGGTCACCGTGGTGGTGATCTACCAGACCGTGACCGGGACCAGTGCGCCCGCGCCCGCGGTGGAGGAGCCGGTCCAGGGCCCGCCGACCATCGGCTCGTCGGGCACCGAGATCATCGGCGCGCCGCCGCGCGGGTTGACCGAGTTCGACGCCAACCTGCCCACCGGGCTGTTGCCCGACGGCGGGCCGTTCACCGAGGCGGGGGCCAAGATCTGGCATGTGGTGCCCGGCGTCACCGGCAAGATCGGGGAGGGCACCGCGAAGTCGTTCACCTACACCGTCGAGGTCGAGGACGGGATCGACACCACGGCGTTCGGCGGCGACGATGCGTTCGCGCGGATGGTCGATCAGACCCTGGCCAACCCGAAGAGCTGGACTCACAATCCGCAGTTCGCCTTCACCCGGATCGACGTGGGTGAACCCGACTTCCGGGTCTCGCTGACCTCCCCGCTGACGGTGCGGGAGGGCTGCGGCTACGACATCCCGCTGGAGGCCTCCTGCTACAACCCGGTGTACGGCCCCGATAAGCAGCCGCGGGTGTTCATCAACGAGGCGCGCTGGGTGCGCGGCGCGATCCCCTTCCAAGGCGACGTCGGCTCCTACCGGCAGTACCTGATCAACCATGAGGTCGGCCACGCCATCGGCTACACCCAGCACGAGCCGTGCGAGAAGCAGGGCGGCCTGGCCCCGGTGATGATGCAGCAGACCTTTTCCACCTCCGACGACGACGACGCGAAATTCGATCCCGAGTCGGTCAAACCGGACGGCAAGACCTGCCGGTTCAACCCGTGGCCGTACCCGATCGCCTAGCCGGTCGCGGGGAAGCTTCGACGGCCGTTTGCTGTTGACCTGGCCAACTGCTGAGATGGATATCGTGGATAGGCGTGAGGAGAGATTCGGTGTCGACGTCGTTGCCACCGCTGGTTGAGCCAGCAGCCGAGCTGACCCGCGAGGAGGTCGCGCGCTACAGCCGGCACCTGATCATCCCCGACGTGGGGGTCGACGGGCAGAAGCGACTGAAAAAACGCGCGGGTGCTGTTCGTCGGCGCGGGCGGACTCGGGGCGCCGGCGCTGCTGTACCTGGCCGCCGCCGGGGTGGGCACCATCGGCATCGTCGAGGACGACGTCGTCGACGAGTCCAACCTGCAGCGCCAGATCATCCACGGCGTCTCCGACGTCGGCCGGCCCAAGGCGCAGTCCGCCCGCGACTCGATCGCCGAAATCAACCCGCTGGTGTCGGTGCGGCTGCACGAGGTGCGGTTGAACTCGGACAACGCGGTCAACCTGTTCAGCCAGTACGACCTGATCCTGGACGGCACCGACAACTTCGCCACCCGCTATCTGGTCAACGACGCCGCGGCGCTGGCGCACAAGCCGTACGTGTGGGGCTCGATCTACCGCTTCGAAGGCCAAGTCTCGGTGTTCTGGGAGGACGCCCCCGACGGGCGTGGCCTCAACTACCGCGACCTGTATCCGGAGCCGCCGCCCCCGGGCATGGTGCCCTCCTGTGCCGAGGGCGGTGTGCTGGGCATCCTGTGCGCGTCGATCGCGTCGGTGATGGGCACCGAGGCGATCAAGCTGCTCACCGGGATCGGGGAGCCGCTGCTGGGCCGGTTGATGGTCTACGACGCGTTGGAGATGAGCTACCGCACCATCAAGATCCGCAAGGATCCGGCCACGCCGAGGATCACCGAACTGATCGACTACGACGACTTCTGCGGGGTGGTGTCCGAGGAGGCCGCCGACGCCGCCGCCGGATCGACCATCACGCCCCGCGAACTGCGCGACCTGCTGGACTCGGGCAGCAAGGTGGCCCTGATCGATGTGCGTGAGCCGGTGGAGTGGGACATCAACCACATCGAGGGCGCCGAGCTGATCCCGCAGTCGTCGATCAATTCCGGTGAGGGTCTGGCCAAGCTGCCCCAAGACCGGATGCCGGTGCTGTACTGCAAGACCGGGGTCCGGTCGGCCGAGGCGCTGGCCGCGCTGAAGAAGGCCGGCTTCTCCGACGCGGTTCATCTGCAGGGCGGAATCGTTGCTTGGGCCAAGCAGATGCAGCCCGACATGGTGATGTACTAACGCCAGTAACCTGCCCTTTCCCCGTTAGGCTAAGGGGGTGACTGTCGAGCGGCCGCCCGAGCATGTATTAGCGGCGTTCGGCTTGAGCGGGGTGCGGCCGGTCCCGTTGGGCGCCAGTTGGGAAGGCGGCTGGCGCTGCGGGGAGATGGTGCTGTCGTTGGTGGCCGACCACGCCCGCGCCGCCTGGTCGGCCAAGGTCCGCGAAACGCTGTTCGTCGACGGGGTGCGGCTGGCGCGGCCGGTGCGCTCCACCGACGGTCGCTATGTGGTGTCGGGCTGGCGGGCCGACACGTTTGTCGCCGGCAACCCGGAACCCCGCCACGATGAGGTGGTGTCGGCCGCGATTCGGCTGCATGAGGTCACCAGCAAGCTCGAACGCCCCCGGTTTCTCACCCAGGCGCCGGCCGCGCCGTGGGCCGACGCGACGTCTTCATCGCCGCCGACCGCGCCGCCTGGGAGGAGCGGCCCTTCCAGTCGCTGCCGCCGGGCGCCCGGGTGGCCCCCGGCTCGGCGGACGGGCAGCGGTCGGTGGACCTGATCAAACAGCTGGCCCGGCTGCGCAAACAAACCAAGAGCCCCAACCAGCTGGTGCACGGCGACCTCTACGGCACCGTGCTCTTCGCCGGTGCCGCCGCACCCGGGGTCACCGACATCACCCCGTACTGGCGCCCGGCGTCCTGGGCCGCCGGGGTGGTCGTCGTCGACGCGCTGTCGTGGGGGGACGCCGACGACGGCCTCATCGAGCGGTGGGACGCGCTGCCGGAGTGGCCGCAGATGCTGTTGCGGGCGTTAATGTTTCGACTCGCGGTGCACGCGCTGCACCCGCGCTCGACGGCCGAGGCGTTCCCGGGCCTGGCCCGCACCGCCGCACTAGTGCGGTTGGTGCTCTGAGCCGGAACGCCGCGCCTCGCGCCCTCGCGCGAACGTGCATCCAGGGCGAGATTTCGGCCGATTTTTCGCCCTGAGTGCACGCTCGGCGCGGGCGCACCGGTCAAAACTGGTGGCGCACCTGCCGTAACGGAACCCGGCCGTCGACGGCCAACACCCCTTCGGCGCGCAGCAGCTCCAATTGCCGGGTCCTTAGGTGGCGCGCCGGCCGCCCGGACGCGGTGATCACCCGGTGCCAGGGCAGATCCGAGGAGTCGGTCGCCATGATCCAGCCGACAATCCGGGGGCTGGAAAGCCCTGCGGCCGCGGCGATATCCCCGTAGGTCGCGACCCGGCCGGCGGGGATGGCCGCCACCAGCGCGCGCACCTGTTCGACCTGCTGATCGGTTACCCGCGCCATGACCCCACCGGCAGCCGATCGCGGATGAGCGCCGCCACCTCGGCGGGCCTGGCCTGGGCCACCATGTGGTCGCAGTCGATATCCACCAGTTGAAAATCCGGGCCCAACTGCCGCAACGCCGAGATGAGCTGCGGCCCAACGTAGGGCGGCGAGGTCCGGGTCGCCCGCACCACGGTGGTGGCCGTGCCGGGGGGCGGCACCACCACCTCGCGAGCCAGCTCGCTCCAGTAGGACATGATGGCCGGCAGGCTGATCCGCCAGCCGTAGCGGCGCCCGGCCAGGTGACCAGGTGCTCGTCCAGTTCGGCGTCCAGCACGGCCGGGTCGACGTCGGCCCACGCACCGGTCGCCTTCTCGGCGCGGGCCTCGGCGGCATCGGGGTAGTCGGGCGAGGCCAGCATCGCGTCGGCGATCTCGCGCATCCACACCCCGTCCAGGCCGATGGCCGGGTCGAGCAGCACCAGGGCGGCCACCAGATCCGGTCGGGCGGCGGCCAGGTGTCAGCGCGACCGCGCCGCCGAACGAATGGCCGACCACCAGCACCGGTGCGTCGGCGGCGGCGTCCAGCAGCGCGGCCAGCGCCGCCACGTTGGCGTCGATGTCCACGGCGCCGCCCAGGAGACCGGCCGTGGCCAGCAGGTCGGGTGCGGCCACGGCCAGATCGGGCAGGTGGTCGGCGGCCAGCCGCTGCCAGCGCTGGCCGTGCCCGGTCAACCCGTGGATGGCCAGCAGCCGCGCCGGTCCGGGTGGGCCGTAGCGGTGCACGTGAAGATCATCGGTCACCCGGGAAATGCTGCCAGCCGCCGACGCCGGCCGACCGCGCTGGGGCGGTTACTGCGGGAAATACCCGTCGTCGTCGGGAATCGGCACCACGACGGCCTGGTCAACCAGATCGGCTTCGTTGGCGTCTCGGTCACGGCCCGCGCCGGTCAGGTAGTCGGTGTCCAGGCCGGTGTCGTCGTCGAGGTCGACGGTTCGGCGCTGTTCGACGGCGTCGCCCTCAGGGATTTCGTCGATCAGCACGCTGTACTCGGCGTTGTGTCCCATCTGAGCCCTTCCTTCCTTTCCTCGGCGTGGTGGTGTGGGCAGGCGGCCGCTGATCGGCCTTCAATCTGGCGTTGTCGGACCGCAGCTGCGTGTTGTGTGCCTCCAACTCGGTGTTGCGGATTTCCAGGTCCAGGATCTGGCCGATGCCGGCCAGGTTCACGCCCTGTCCGACAAGTTCGCTGATCCGCTTGAGACGCTCCAGGTCGTCGTCGCTGTAGCGGCGGGTGCCGCCATCGGTGCGGGCCGGGTTCAGCAATCCCCACCGTTCGTAGAGCCGCAACGTCTGGGGCCCGATCCCGGACAGCTCGGAGGCCACCGAGATGCCGTATACCCCACGCGCGGACCGCGATGTCGCGTCGTCCGTCACACCGCTGCTCCCATCGACACAAAAACTTGCGACAACTACTTGCACAAAGATACCACGAGTGGTAATAAAAACCTGTATCAGCAGACATAGATTATCGGATGTGCCAGGGAGGTGAAATATGATGCTGATGCGTACAGACCCGTTCCGTGACCTGGATCGTTTGACCCAAGCGGTGCTGGGCACCCCGGCGCGGCCGGCCGTGATGCCGATGGACGCGTGGCGGGAGAAGGATCAGTTCATCGTCGAGTTCGATCTGCCCGGGGTGAAGGCCGACTCGCTGGACCTGGACGTCGAGCGCAACGTGTTGACCGTCCGTGCCGAACGCCCCGACCTCGACCCGGAACAGGAGACGGTGTCGGCCGAGCGCCCACGTGGCATCTTCAGCCGGCAGTTGTTCCTCGGCGAGAACCTCGACACCGACAAGATCGACGCCAGCTACCACGACGGCGTGTTGCGGCTGACCATTCCGGTGGCGGAGAAAGCCAAGCCGCGCCGGATCGCGATCAGCCACGACGGCGAACAACAGTCGATCAGCGCCTGAGGCGCCGGTAGCCCGGTCACATCCACGCGGTGACCCCGTGCCGTCCCCACCTACTGCGACAGATTGAGGCGCGACCGACGCCGGATCCGGCGGAACGCGCACCGCCACTTGTCGTGGCTTGCTCGCGGGGACCGCACGGCGGTCATCGCCCAGGGTGGGCGCGCCGACAAGCCCGGCACGCGCGCCCACCCCCTCCTTGAGCGCGACACCAGAGTGTGCCATGAGTGACCCGTATGCGGTGCTGGGCGTGGCGCGGACCGCAACCCAGGAGGAGATCACCCACGCGTATCGCCGCCAGCTGCGCACCCATCATCCCGATACCCGCTGCGGCAGCGTGGATTCGGCCGCCGACGAGGGGCTGCGCCAGATCCTCGCCGCCTATGCGTTGTTGCGTGACCCGCGCCGGCGCGCCGAGTATGAACGTGCCACCGCCACGGACGCGGCACCGGTCCGGGTGACGGTCACCCGCGTTGCCCCCGGCCAGGAC
>PPEA01000433.1 GCA_002967005.1 Mycobacterium talmoniae | reverse complement strand
CGCCGAACGGGTCCGGCGGCACCCGGGCGCCGGCCACTGTGGCGGGACTGCTGGCCTACCTGGATGCGGCCGCGGTGGTGGAAACGGGCTGGCGCCCGCGCCGTCGGCGGTCGCGGCCGACCGGGTGCAGGTGCTCACTGTGCACGCCGCCAAGGGCTTGGAGTGGGACGCGGTGTTTTTGGTCGGGCTGGCCGACGGCACCCTGCCGATCAGCCACGCGCTGGCCCACGGCCCCGACAGTGAGGCGTCGAGGAGGAACGTCGACTGCTGTACGTCGGAATCACCCGCGCCCGCGTGCATTTGGCGCTCAGCTGGGCGCTGTCGCGGACACCGGGGGGCCGGGCCAGCCGCAAGCCGTCGCGGTTCCTGTCCGGGATCGCCCCGCAGACCGAGCGCGAGCCGGCGCCCAGCCGTCGGCGCCGCAGCCGCGGCCCCGCCGGGAACTGCCGGGTCTGCAACCGGGAGCTGACCACCCCGGCCGCCATCATGCTGCGCCGCTGTGAAACCTGCGCCGTCGATGTGGACACCGAGCTGCTGGCCCAGCTCAAGGACTGGCGGCTCCGCACCGCCACCGAAATGAAGGTGCCCGCCTATGTGGTGTTCACCGACAACACGTTGACCGCGATCGCCGAAATGCTGCCCACCGATGAGGCCGCGCTGGTCGCCATCCCGGGCATCGGGGCGCGCAAGCTGGAGCAGTTCGGGCCCGACGTGCTGGAGCTGGTCCGCGCCCGCCGCTAGCCCGCAATGTTGAGTGTGCGTCTACGGCGTTGACTGTGCATCCAGGGTGGCGATATCCCGCCGGCGGCCGCCCTGGTTACACACTCAATCGAACGCCACGGCCCGAGGCCGGCGGGCAAATCCGCAGGTCAGAAAATCGCTTGTGGCCCCGGGCTGCTACCGTTTACTCTCAAAGCCGCAGTTCCCATGCACTGATGACGAGAGGAGGGAGCCCGCGATGATCGGCAAAAACGCGTTCGCTGTAGCTACGGCCGGTTCGGCGCGCCGCGGTGGCACCCTCCATGCCGCCGCCGCATGGGCGCTGCAGCTCAAGCGCCGCAGCGCCGCCGCGACCGACGCGTCCGTGGATTGGGGTTCCACCTAGGTAGCCCGATCTCCGCCAGATGGCCACGGACCCGAAGTCACCGGATCCGTGGCCAGATTTTTTGGGGCACCACCCCGCAACCTGGTCCGGATCTTTGAAAAAGACAGCCACCCGACCAGGAAGCAGGTGAATTGGACATGTCAACCCTGACGGCCCCCGAGGAGACGCTGCCGGAGTTGCCCTGTCATGTCGGCGACCCGGACCTGTGGTTCGCCGACGCCCCCGCGGAGCTGGAGCGCGCCAAGGAACTCTGCGTGCAGTGCCCGATCCGCCGTCACTGCCTGGCCGCGGCGCTGGAACGCGCCGAGCCGTGGGGGGTGTGGGGCGGTGAGATCTTCGACCGCGGGGCGATTGTCAGCCGCAAGCGGCCCCGCGGGCGTCCGCGTAAGGAGGTCGCCGCGTAGGTCTCCCGCAGCGAGATCGACGTTAGCGTGAGGTTCTCTCGAGATTTTCCACGCTAACGTCGATCTCGGCGGCTACCGGTGCCGCGCCAGCGACCCTTAGTCGGCCACCAGCGCCGAATCGGGTTCGGCGAAGCCGGGAACCAGCTCTTCGGACAGCGCCTTGATCGGGACGTGCGCGTCGAGCTGACACAGGATCGCCGTGGTCGAGGCGATCACCCGCATCGGCATCGCCAACTTGGGCGGCAGGTCCATCTGCCGCGCCGTCTTGATCTGCGCCACCGACCGGTCCATCTGCATTCCGGCCATCTTCTGCAGCCATTTGCGGGTGTAGTGGAACACCTCGACCTGGACCGGCTCCACGTACTGGCGCAGCATGTCGTCGATGTCGCGCACCGACACCTGCTGGCCCTTCTGGATGAAGCCGACCTTTTCCATGGTCGGCAGCACCAGGTCGTAGTTCTTCTCCCGGGCCAGCCGGATCGTCATCCCCAGTTCGATGGGGAAGCCGCCGGGCAGCGGCGCCACCGCGCCGAAGTCGATGACCCCCATCCGATTATCGGGCAGCAACATGAAGTTGCCGGGATGGGCGTCGCCGTGGATCATTTCCAGCCGCCGCGGCGAACCCAGGGTGAGTTCCATCAACCGGGTGCCCATGATGTCGCGTTGCTCGACGGTGCCGTTGCGAATGATCTCGGCCATCCCCACCCCGTCGATCCACTCCTGGATCACCACCTTCGGGGCGCTGGCCACCACGTGCGGGATGAGGAAATGCGGGTCGTCGGCGTAGGCCTTGGCGAAGGCGCGCTGGTTGTTGGCTTCCAGCCGGTAGTCCAGCTCCATCTCGGTGCGTTCGATCAGCTCGTCGACCACGCCCTGCACGTCGGCGCCCGGCGCCAACTGCTTGAACACGCTGACCAGCCGCTTCATCGTCTTCAGGTCGGCGCGCAGCGCCTCGTCGGCGCCCGGGTATTGGATCTTGACCGCGACCTCGCGGCCGTCGGACCACACCGCCTTGTGCACCTGGCCGATGCTGGCCGACGCGACCGGGGTGTCGTCGAAGGAGCTGAACCGCTCCCGCCACTTGGTACCCAGCTGGGCGTCCAGCACTCGGTGCACCTTGGCCGCCGGCAGCGGCGGGGCGTCCTTTTGCAGTTTGGTCAGCGCTTCGCGGTAGGGCTCGCCGAACTCCTCGGGGATGGCGGCTTCGAGCACCGACAGCGCCTGCCCGACCTTCATCGCCCCGCCCTTCAGCTCACCCAACACGGTGAACAGCTGGTTGGCGGCCTTCTCCATCAGTTCCGCGGTGACCTCGTCTTTTGACCTGCCGGCCATCCGCTTGCCCAGCCCCAGGGCCGCTCGGCCAGCAAAGCCGACGGGAATGCTGGCCAGCTTCGCATTGCGGGCTGCGCGCCCACGCTTGATGTCTGCCACACGTCTATCATCCATGACCTCGCGACCGGCGGGCGCACCGAGATGGCAACCACCGTTGTCAGCAGGAGCACAGCGGGTGGCGGGTCCAGTGCCGCGCGACGATCGAACCGGCGCCCAGATCGAATTCCAGCGTGGCGTTCAGCGTCGGCGGCGGGTCGGACGCCTGGCCGCCGCCCACCGCGGCGATCACCCGGTGCACCTGGTTGAGCGCCAGCGCGGCG
>PPEA01000432.1 GCA_002967005.1 Mycobacterium talmoniae | reverse complement strand
CGCCCGGCGGTCGGACCAGCACCGCGCGGCGGGGATCCCAGCCCACCTGCACCGCCCCGTCGGGGCGCAGCAGCACCGGCATCGCCGGGTTGAGCGTGTAGGGCGGCGTCATGGCTGGACTGTGCCATGACTGTCAGGTACGGCGGACTCAGCTATCCACAGGGGGCTGCGGGCCGGGGTCGTCTCGACCTTTCTCGAATTCGGCGATGGCCTGGTCGATGGCGCTGTCGATGCCGCTGGTGTCGCCGCCGAGCACCCGATCGATGAAGCCGGCGGGCTCGTCGAGGTCCTCGATCTGGGGCAGCAGGTCGGGGTGCTGCCAGAGTTTGTCGCGGGCGTCGACGCCGACGGCGTCGGTCAGCCGCTCCCACAGCACCGCGGCCTCGCGCAGCTTGCGCGGCCGTAGCTCCAACCCGACCAGGGTGGCGAACGTCTGCTCGGCGGGGCCGCCGGTGGCGCGGCGGCGGCGCAGCGTCTCGCTCAGCGCGGCGGTGCCGGGGATCCGTTCGCCCAACGCCGCGGTCACCACGGTCTGCACCCAACCCTCGATCAGGGCCAGCAGCGTCTCCAGCCGTTCCAGCGCCTGCAGCTGTTCCGGGGTGGCCTGGGGCTCGAACACGCCCTGGGTCAGCAGCTGCTCCATCGCGGCCGGATCGCTCAGTGAGGCCGGGTTGAAGCCCTGGGCCAGCTCCTCGATGCCGCTCATGTCGATCTTCATGCCGCGGGCGTAGGCCTCCACCGCGCTGAGCAGCTGACTGGCCAGCCACGGCACATGGCTGAACAGCCGGTGGTGGGCGGCCTCCCGTGCGGCCAGGAACGTGACGATCTCGCTGCGCGGGCGTTCCAGGCCGGCCGCGAACTCCTCGACGGCGCCGGGCAGCAGCGCGGCCACCCCGCGCGGTCCCAGCGGCAAACCGATGTCGGTCGAGGTCAGCACCTCCTTGGACAGCCGGGCCAGCGCCTGGCCCAGCTGCGAGCCGAACGCCATGCCGCCCATCTGCGACATCATCGACAGCAGCGGCCCGGCCATGCTTTTGGCCTCCTCCGGCAGCGCCGCGGCCCACACCGTGGAGATCTGGTCGGCCATCGGATCGCACAGCCGCTGCCAGGTCGCCAGGGTGTTGTCCACCCAGTCGGTGGGGGTCCAGGCGACGGACTTGGTGGTGCCCGCCGGCAGCGACGTCACCCCGTCCAGCCAGGTTTCGGCCAGGTGCACCGCATCGGCGATGGCGGTCGCGGTGGCCGCCGAGATCGGCGCCACAAAGCCGATCGAGCTCGACGCCAACTTGCGCGCCAGCTCGTAATTCACCGGCCCGGCGTTGGTCCCGCCGGTCATCGCGGTGCCGGCGCCGCTGAACATCTGGCCCAGCTGGGTGAAGATTTGGCCCAGGTCAGCCATGTTGAACTCGCCGCCCATCCCGAACGGGTCACCCGAGCCCGACCCGGACGCGGACTCGTCGCGTCGCCGGTCGCGGTCGGGGTCATCCCCGGTGGAGAAGCCGAAAGGCAGGTCAGGCATAACCCCAACGGTACTCACCGGCGCCGGTGACCGTCCAAGCCGCAGTCACGCTCTAAGTGAACCGACCAAACGCCGGGCCGTTTACGATACGCGGCGTGAACAGGCGGATTCTGACCCTGCTGGTGGCACTGGTGCCGATCGTGGCGTTCGGCGTGCTGCTGGCGGTGGTGACGGTGCCCTACGTGTCGCTGGGTCCCGGCCCGACGTTCGACACCCTCGGCGAGGTCGACGGTAAACAGGTGGTCGACATCGAGGGCACCGAAACCCACCCGACCACCGGGCACCTGAACATGACGACGGTGTCCCAGCGCGACGGCCTGACGCTGGGGGAGGCGTTGACGCTGTGGCTTTCCGGGCGCGAACAGTTGGTGCCGCGCGACCTGGTCTACCCGCCGGGCAAGTCGCGGCAGGAGGTCGACGAGGACAACACCGCCGATTTCAAGCAATCCGAGGCCAGCGCGGAATACGCCGCGCTGGGCTACCTGAAGTACCCCAAGGCGGTGGCCGTCGCCGACGTCAGCGACCCCGGGCCGTCGGCCGGCAAGCTGCAGGCCGGGGACGCCCTGGACGCGGTCAACGGCGCTCGGGTGGCCACCGTGGAGCAGTTCACGTCGCTGCTGAAGAAAACCAAGCCCGGTCAGGTGGTGAGCATCGACTACCGCCGCAAAAACGCACCGCCCGGGACCGCGGAGATCACGCTGGGGCACAGCAAGGACCGCGACTACGGCTTTTTGGGGGTCAAGGTGATGGACGCGCCGTGGGCACCGTTCGCCGTCGACTTCAACCTGGCCAATATCGGCGGCCCGTCGGCGGGGCTGATGTTCAGCCTGGCCGTGGTCGACAAGCTCACCAACGGCGACCTGGCCGCCTCGAAATTCATCGCCGGCACCGGCACCATCAGCGCCGACGGCCAGGTCGGGCCGATCGGCGGGATCACGCACAAGATGATCGCCGCGCAGGAGGCCGGGGCGACGGTGTTCCTGGTCCCCACCGACAACTGCTATGAGGCCCGCTCCGACAACGACAAACTGCAACTGGTCAAGGTCGACACCCTGGGGCAGGCGGTGGATGCGCTGCACACGATCAGCACCGGCGGTCAGCCACCGACCTGTTAACGAGCGGAACCTCTTCGGCGCCGAGTGCGTACAGTTGGGGCGGTCGAGGAAATTGAGCAGGGAGCGTAGCGAGTGAGTATGCGGCCCGCGGCGAGGATGCCGAAGTTGACTCGGCGTAGCCGGATTCTGATCGGGCTCGCGCTGGCCGTGATCGTGTTGCTGCTGGTAGGGCCGCGACTGGTCGACGGGTACGTGGACTGGCTGTGGTTCGGCGAAGTGGGGTACCGGGCGGTGTTCACCACCGTGCTGGTGACCCGGCTGCTGGTGTTCGTGATCGTCGGGCTGCTGGTCGGCGGCATCGTATTCGGCGGGCTGGTG
>PPEA01000431.1 GCA_002967005.1 Mycobacterium talmoniae | reverse complement strand
GAGCGGCTCGAGCACCTCGCGCACCACCTCGGGCAGCTCGCCGTCCACCCCGCGTTCGGCGGCGCGTTGCAGCGCCAGCAGGGCCTGCCGGATCTCCTGGCGGGTGAAAAAGCCTTCGCCGCCGCGGACTTGGTAGGCGACGCCGGCCTCGGTCAGCGCCTCCTCGTAGACCTCGGACTGGGCGTTGATCCGGTACAGCACCGCGATCTCGGCCGGTTCGGTGCCGGCGTCGATGAGCCGGGCGATCTGTTTGGCCACCGCGGCGGGCTCGGCGACCTCGTCGGCGTGCTCGTGAAACGACGGCACCGGACCGGGGTCGCGCTGCCCGACCAGGTGCAGCTTGCTGCCCGCCACCCGGCCGCGGGCGGCGGCGATGACCCGGTTGGCCAGCGACACCACCTGCGGGGTGGAGCGGTAGTCGCGTTCCAGGCGCACCACGGTGGCGTCCGGGAAGCGCCGGGAGAAGTCCAGCAGGTAGCGCGGGGAGGCGCCGGTGAACGAGTAGACGGTCTGGTTGGCGTCGCCGACCACGGTCAGGTCGTCGCGATCGCCCAGCCACGCCGACAGCACCCGCTGCTGCAGCGGCGTGACGTCCTGGTACTCGTCGACGACAAAGCAGCGGTAGCGGTCCCGGAATTCTTCGGCGACGCCCGGATCGTTTTCGATCGCGGCGGCGGTGTGCAGCAGCAGGTCGTCGAAGTCGAGCAGCGCCACCTCACCGCCTGCCTTGAGCGCCTCGTACCCGGTGTACAGGCCGGCGACCTTCGCGGCGTCCAGCGGGATGTCGCGGCCGGCGGCGGCCACCGCGTCCGGGTACTGTTCGGGACCGATCAGCGACGCCTTGGCCCACTCGATTTCGCCGGCCACGTCGCGGACGTCGTCGCTGGACAGGTTCAGGCGGGCGCGGTTGGCGGCGCGGGCGACGGTGGCGAACTTGCTGTCCAGCAGTTGCCAGCTGGTGTTCCCCACCACCCGCGGCCAGAAGTACCGCAGCTGGCGGCGCGCGGCGGCGTGAAAGGTCAGGGCCTGCACCGCCCCGACCCGGGCGCCGGTTTGCGCGGCGGCGTCCAGCGCGCGCAACCGGCCCCGCATCTCCCCGCCGCGCGCTGGGTGAACGTCACCGCCAGCACCTGGTCCCGCGGCGACGTGACCGGCCCCGACGAGCTGGGCGATGCGGTGGGTGATGGTCCGGGTCTTGCCGGTCCCGGCCCCGGCCAGCACGCACACCGGGCCGCGCGGCGCCAGCACGGCCTCACGCTGCTCGTCGTCCAGGCCGGCGATCAACGCGTCTTGGCTCACCGGCATGGGGTCCATCTTGGCAGCCGTGACCGACAGCACACCGGCGCGGGCATCATCGGCGGCGCCGTATAGGTTGAAGTACTTATGACCGTGAGCGATGCCCCGTTGACCATCTACTCGACCACCTGGTGCGGGTACTGCGTGCGCCTCAAGACCATGCTGAAGGCGTCCGGTATCTCCTATGACGAGATCAACATCGAGCAGGACCCCGCCGCGGCGGCGTTCGTGGAATCCGCTAACGGCGGCAATCAGACGGTTCCGACGGTCAAGTTCGCCGACGGCTCGACGATGACCAATCCCAGCGCCAAAGAGGTCAAGGCCAAGCTCGCCGAGCTCGGCGGCTAGCCCACTGCCGCCGGTACTGAGCCATCCGTCACCGTAAGGTAAGTACGGCGCGAGCCGGCATATCGGGAGGTGCGGGGTGGATGAGGTGTTCGGCCGCTACCGGCTGCGCGGCCTGCTCGGCGCCGGCGGCATGGGGCAGGTGTTTCGGGCCTACGACACCGAGTTGCATCGCGAGGTAGCCATCAAGGTGCTGCCGCCGCAGGCCAGCACCGACCCGACATTCGAACAGCGGTTTCGCCGCGAGGCTCGTACGGCCGCTGGACTCGACGAACCCCACGTGGTGCCGATCCATGATTCTGGGGAGATCGACGGCCGGCTGTTCATCGCGATGCGGCTGATCAACGGCACCGATGTGGCGACCCTGTTGACCCGGCACGGACCGATGCGTCCTGACCAGGCCGTCAGCATCGTCGAGCAGGCCGCCGCGGCGCTGGATGCCGCGCACGAGGCCGGATTGGTGCACCGCGACGTCAAACCCGCCAACCTGTTGGTCACGCCCAAGAACTTCGTTTACCTGATCGACTTCGGGATTGCCCGCGCACCTGGTGAAACCAAGTTGACCAGTACCGGTGCAGCGATCGGCACGGTGGCCTATATGGCGCCGGAACGTTTCACCACGGGGGTCGCCGACAAACGCGCCGACGTCTACGCCCTGGCGTGTGTGCTGCATGAATGCCTCACTGGCTCAACACCGTATCCGGTCGCCAGCGTCGAACAGCAGATGTTCGCCCACGTCAACGGGCCACCGCCACGGCCCAGCGTGATCCGGCCCGGTGTTCCGCCGGTGTTCGATGACGTCGTCGCCACCGGTATGGCGGCCGATCCCGAACGGCGGTACCAAAATGCGGGGGATCTGGCTGCCGCCGCACGACGCGCCGTCGAGAGCACCCCAGCACCCAGCGCACCGGCGGTAAGTACTCCGGCAACAGTATCCACCCAACAATCCATAGCGGGCACAGCGGCCGCACCGCATCACAACTACGGGGCCGCAGGCAACTTCACCGCAGAGCCGACGGCACTGGCGCCCACCCAATCGGCGGCCCTACCGCCAGTTCCGCGACCCACCCGCCGCTCCCGGCGACGCTGGATCATCACACTCACCGGCGCGATGATCCTCGCCGTGGCAGCTGCCACCGCAATCATCTTCTGGGGCAATCATCGGGAGGATCCGGCCGTGGCCGTCGACCCCACCATCCACGTCGGCAAGAGCCCGTATGGGGTGGCCGTAGACTCCACCACCCACACCGCGTACGTGACTAGTTACGACGACGGCACGGTGTCGGTGATCGACACCAACAACAACACCGTCACCACCACCATCCACGTCGGCTACGAACCGCGTGGAGTGGCCGTCGACGCCACCACCCACACCGCCTACGTCACCAACCGCGGCGACAGCACCGTGTCGGTCATCAACACCACCAACAACACCGTCACCGCCACCATCGATGTCGGTACGTCCCCGGAGAGGGTGGCCGTAGAACCCACCACCCACGCCGCCTACGTGACTAACCTGAACGACGGAACAGTGTCGGTCATCGACACCACCAACAACACCGTCACTACCACCATCAGGGTCGGCAGGTCGCCGACTGGGGTGGCCGTCGATGCCACCACCCCCACTGCCTACGTGATTAACGCCGGCGACGGCACCGTGTCGGTCATCGACACCAGCACGAATACTGTCATCAACACTGTGGCAGCCGGCAAACAACCGGACGACGTGGCGGTCGATACCACCACCCACACCGCCTATGTCACAAACGCTGGCGGCGGCACCGTCTCGGTGATCACCCGCTGAAGTCGCGACCGCCAAGCGCGAACCAGGTGTCGCATTCGCCGCCGAGCGTGACAGGAATGTCGCGCTCGGCTAGCGGTGGCTGGCGCTAAAGCTACAGCGCCGCCCAGGATTCGATGATCACCCGGGCAATCGAAATCGAGCCGGGCAGCAGCAGTTTCGCGTCCGAGTCGCTGCTCCAGTCGCCGGCATCGAGAGCGGCGCGCACCTCGTCGCGGGTGAACCACGCCGCCTCGGCGATCTCGCCGTCGGTGAACGCGAACTCCTGATCCGGGTCGCCGACGGCATGAAAGCCCACCATCAGCGACCGCGGGAACGGCCACGGCTGGCTGCCCAGATAGCGCACCTGGGACACGTCGAGGCCGATCTCCTCGCGGATCTCGCGGACCACGCAGCTTTCGAACGACTCCCCGGCCTCGACGAACCCGGCCAACAGCGAGAACAGCCGCTGCGGCCACACCGCCTGGCGGGCCAGCACCGCCCGGTTGCCGCCGTCGTGCACCAGGCAGATCACCGCCGGATCGATGCGCGGGAACTCCTCGTGGCCGGTGACCGGGTTGATCCGCGCCCAGCCGCCGCGCACCGGTTTGGTCGGTGACCCGTCGACCGCCGAAAACCGTGCCCCGTCATGCCAGTTCAGCAGCGCGGTGGCCGACGACACCAGCTGCGCGCTGACGTCGTCGAAGAGCTGCCCGGCCCGGCGCAGGTCGAGCACCTCGGCGTCCCCGTCGTCGGGGGCTTGCAACGCACCACGGATCGCCCAGACATGCCGGCCGTCTTCGATGCGGCCCAAAAACACCGCGTCCGCCGGCGGGGCCTCACCCAACGCGCTGGCCTTGCCGAGCACCACCCGGCCGTCGGCGACCAGCACCTGGTTGCGGGAGTCCACCCGCAGCAGCGCGGCCTCGGCCCATCCGGCGGTGGCGGCGTCCACATCGGTGCGCAGCTGATCGGCGCGGTCGGCGCCGACCCGGGACAACAGCGGGACCTCGCGCAGCTGAAAATCCATGGCTACTTGCCCACGTTGCGGATGTAGAGCAGCCGGTCGCTGGACTCGACGGCGTCCACCTCGGGGGCATCGACGCGCAGCAGCCGCCCGTCGCGGACCACCCCCAACACGATGTCGGACAGGTGCCGCGGCGACCCGCCGACCTCGGTCTGCTCGACTTCGCGTTCGGCGATGGCGAATCCGGCGTCCGGGGTCAGCAGATCCTCGATCATCTCCACCACGCTGGGGGTGGTGGTGGCGATGCCCAGCAGCCGGCCGGCGGTCTCCGAGGACACCACCACCGAATCCGCCCCCGATTGCCGCAGCAGGTGCTGGTTTTCGGCTTCCTGGATCGACGCCACGATCTTGGCCTTGGGTGCGATCTCGCGGGCGGTCAGGGTGACCAGCACCGCGGTGTCGTCGCGGCCGGTGGCCACGATGATCGAGGCCGCGTGCTGCGCCCCGGCCAGCCGCAGCACGTCGGACTTGGTGGCGTTGCCGTGCACGGTCACCAGCCCGGCGGTCGCCGCATGATCCAGCGCGGCCTGGTCGGTGTCGACGACGACGATTTCGCCGACGGGCACCTCATCGCCCACCATGGCGGCGATCGCCGTCTTGCCCTTGGTGCCGTAGCCGACGACGACGGTGTGGTTGCGCACTCTTCTCCTCCAGCGCTGGATCTTCAGTGCCTGCCGGGACGTTTCGGTGACCACCTCGACCGTGGTGCCGACCAACAGGATCAGGAACGCGATCCGCAGCGGGGTGATCACCAAGACGTTGATGGTGCGGGCGAACTCGGAAATCGGGGTGATGTCGCCGTACCCGGTCGTGGACAGCGTCACCGCCGAGTAGTACAGGCAGTCCAGGAACGTCAGCGGTTCGCCCCGCACGTCCTGGTATCCGGTCCGGTCGGCGTAGACGATCACGCTCGAGGCGAACAGCGCCACCACGGCCATCACCACGCGGCGGGCCACGATGCCGGCGGGGCTGGTTTGCCCCTGCGGGACGCGCAGCACGCCGACCAGCGCGTAGGCGGGCTGGGCGGTCAGCGTCTCGTCAAGACCACGCAGCCGCCGCCAGCTAGCTTTGGCCACGACGCTCCATCATCGCCCGGGTGCGCACACGCACAATGTAACCATGACAACACCGTCTCCTGCATCGCCAAGCGCTGCCCGTCAAACCCCGGCCTACCGGCTCGCCGCGCTGCTGCTCGGCATGGGCTCGCTGCACTTTGTGGCTCCCAAACCGTTCGACACGATCATCCCCGCCGAGCTGCCGGGCAGCCCCCGCGTCTACACCTACGCGTCGGGGGTGGCCGAGCTCGGCGTCGGGGCGTTGCTGCTGGCGCCGCGGACCCGCCGGCTGGGCGCGCTGGCCGCGGTCGCGCTGTTCGTCGGCGTGTTCCCGGGCAACCTCAACATGGTCCGGTTGTGGTGGGACAAGCCGTGGACTGGCTGTGGTTCGGCGAAGTGGGGTACCGGGCGGTGTTCACCACCGTGCTGGTGACCCGGCTGCTGGTGTTCGTGATCGTCGGGCTGCTGGTCGGCGGCATCGTATTCGGCGGGCTGGTGCTGGCCTACCGCACCCGGCCGGTGTTCGTCCCCGCCAACGGGGCCAACGATCCGGTGGCGCGCTACCGCACCGTGGTGATGTCGCGGCTGCGGCTGTTCGGCATCGGCGTTCCCGCGGCGATCGGTTTGCTGGCCGGCGTCATCGCGCAGACCTACTGGGTGCGGATCCAGCTGTTCCTGCACGGCGGCAGCTTCGGCATCGACGATCCGCAATTCGGCAAGGACCTGGGCTTCTACGCCTTCGATCTGCCGTTTTATCGGCTGGTGCTCAGCTACCTGTTGGTGGCGGTGTTCCTGGCGTTCGTGGCGAACCTGGTGACGCACTACGTTTTCGGCGGGATCCGGCTGGCCGGCAACACCGGCGCGCTGAGCCGGCCGGCGCGCATCCAGCTGGTGAGCCTGGTCGGCACCTTGGTGGTGCTCAAGGCCGTCGCCTACTGGCTGGATCGCTACGAGCTGCTGTCCCACACCCGCGCCGGCAAGCCGTTCACCGGTGCCGGCTACACCGACATCAACGCGGTGCTCCCGGCCAAGCTGATCCTGCTGGCCATCGCGCTGATCTGCGCGGCGGCGGTGTTCTCCGCGATCGTGCTGCGCGACTTGCGGATTCCGGCGATCGGCCTGGTGCTGCTGCTGCTGTCCTCGCTGATCGTGGGTGCCGGCTGGCCGCTGATCATCGAGCAGATCAGCGTCAAACCCAATGCCGCGCAAAAAGAAAGCGAATACATTTCGCGCAGCATCACCGCGACGCGGCAGGCCTACGGGCTGACCAGCGACGTCGTGCACTACACCAATTACCCCGGCGATGCGCGGGCCACCGCCCAGCAGGTCGCCGCCGATGCGGCCACCACCGCCAACATCCGGCTGCTGGACCCCACCATCGTCAGCCCGGCGTTCACCCAGTTCCAGCAGGGTAAGAACTTCTACTTCTTCCCCGATCAGCTGACCATCGACCGCTACCTCGACAAGGACGGGCGGCTGCGCGACTACGTCGTCGCCGCGCGAGAGCTCAACCCGGACCGGCTGATCGACAACCAGCGGGACTGGATCAACCGGCATTCGGTGTACACCCACGGCAACGGCTTCATCGCCTCCCCGGCCAACACGGTGCGCGGCATCGCCAACGACCCCAACCAAAACGGCGGATACCCGGAGTTTCTGGTCAACGCCGTCGGCGCCAACGGCAGCGTCGTCTCCGACGGGCCGGCGCAGCTGGATCAGCCGCGGATCTACTACGGGCCGGTGATCGCCAACACGCCCGCCGACTACGCGATCGTCGGCCACAACGGTGTCGACCGCGAATACGACTACGAGACCAACACCGAAACCAAGAACTACACCTACACCGGCATCGGCGGGGTCCCGATCGGGAGTTGGCTGTCCCGCAGCGTGTTTGCCGCGAAGTTCGCCGAGCGCAATTTCCTGTTCTCCTCGGTGATCGGGTCCAACAGCAAGATCCTGTTCAACCGGGATCCGGCCCGGCGGGTGGAGGCGGTGGCGCCGTGGCTGACCACCGACTCCACCATGTATCCGGCGATCGTCAACAAGCGGCTGGTGTGGATCGTGGACGGCTACACCACGCTGGACAACTACCCGTACTCCGAGCTCACCTCGCTGTCGTCGGCCACCGCCGATTCCAACGAGGTCGAGTTCAATCGGCTCACCCCCGACAAGCGGGTCTCCTACATCCGCAACTCGGTCAAGGCCACCGTGGACGCCTACGACGGCACCGTCACGCTGTACCAGCAGGACGACAACGACCCGGTGCTGGCGACCTGGATGAAGGTCTTTCCCGGCACCGTCAAACCCAAGAGCGAGATCAGCCCCGAACTCGCCGCGCATCTGCGCTACCCGGAGGACCTGTTCAAGGTGCAGCGGATGCTGCTGGCCAAATACCACGTCAACGACCCGGTCACCTTCTTCTCCACCTCGGACTTCTGGGATGTGCCGCTGGACCCGAACCCGACCGCCAGCAGCTATCAGCCCCCGTACTACATCGTCGCGAAAAACCTTGCCAAGGGCGATAACTCGGCGTCGTTCCAGCTGACCAGCGCGATGAACCGGTTCAAGCGCGACTACCTGGCCGCCTACATTTCGGCCAGCTCGGATCCGGACACCTACGGCCAGCTGACCGTGCTGACCATCCCCGGGCAGGTCAACGGGCCGAAGCTGGCCAACAACGCCATCACCACCGACACCGCGGTCAGCCAGGACCTGGGCGTGATCGGGCGCGACAACCAGAACCGGATCCGGTGGGGCAACCTGCTGACCCTGCCGCTGGCCGAGGGCGGGCTGCTCTACGTCGAGCCGGTCTACGCGTCCCCGGGGTCCAGCGACGCCGCGTCGTCCTACCCGCGGCTGATCCGGGTGGCGATGATGTACAACGACAAGATCGGCTACGGCCCCACCGTGCGGGATGCGCTCACCGGGTTGTTCGGGCCGGGAGCCGACGCCGCCGCGACCGGCATTGCCCCCACCGATGCGGGCGCCCGGCGAACCGCCGGGGGACGCTCCGACGCCGGGGGAGGTACCCGGACGCCCGGCCGAGCCCGCCGGCCGCGGCCCCGCCGCCGCCGGCGGGGCGACGACCCTGTCCCCGGCCAAGGCCGCCGCCCTGAAGGAAATCCAGGCGGCGCTCGGGGCGGCGCGCGAGGCGCAGAAGAAGGGCGACTTCGCCAGCTACGGTGAGGCGCTGCAACGGCTCGATGAGGCCATCACCAAGTTCGACAACGCCAAGTAGGGTGCCCCACCTTCTGCCGCGAGCGTGCGTGTCCCCGGTCGACATGCCGTGCGGTTTTCCGGATTTGCGCACGCTCGCGCCAGGCGATTTGGCGCTGCCGCAGGCTTTCGGTAACCTTGCAGTTACCCGTCGCGGGGTGGAGCAGCTCGGTAGCTCGCTGGGCTCATAACCCAGAGGTCGCAGGTTCGAATCCTGTCCCCGCTACTAACGAAAGTGGCCCTCGGAGGAAACTCCGGGGGCCACTTTCCATTGGGGGTAGTCAGCGTTTAGCCGCGGCCGCTTCTATCGCTCGTACCCCGATCAGGCGCAGCCGGTCGCAGAGATTCCGGAGATGGACCCGTCGAGATACATCGGGCCCGTCCGGCGCCGGGGGTCGGCGCATATATCCTGCGTGGCCTCTGGGCCGGCCATCGCGACGTTCCGTCCGGTCGTTCGCGTCGTCGAACCGGGTGCACCATAGAACCCATGGAGCTTCGGCAACGTAACCACAACGAGAGGCAACTGCTTGCGGAGAACGGCCAGCCCCGATGACGGCTCTATGCCAAACCGTGTCTTCTACTCACGACGGATGCTCGGCTGAGCGCGGGTATGTCCAGCGAACCGGCCTGAGTCGAGCCCGGCGCATTGATGCTCGAGCTAATCGCCTGGTCAACCCCGTGGTGCCGGCGCCGTGACGAAGGGCGAAGCGTTGATCGGGTGGCTGCGCTCGCCGGTGGTTTTGGTGACGGTGGGGGTCTTCATCCATTTCACGTGCTGGAAGTTGATGACGCCGCTGCTGCCGTTGTGGGCCGGTCGCCTAGGGGCGACGCCACTGGTCGTGGGGGCGTTGTTCACCGGCTATGCGGCGGCCGACCTCGCCTGTAGCCCGGTGCTGGGGGCGTTGTCGGATCGGCTTGGCCGCAAGCCGATCATCGTGGTTTCGCTGGCGCTGTCCGCGACAGCCTTCGCGATGACCGCGCTCGCCAAGTCGCTGGTGATACTGTTGGCCGCCCAGATCATCAGTGGGTTGGGCGCCCCCATCGTTAGCGTCGCCCAAGCGATGATCGCCGACCGGGTCGATCCTGGCCGGCTGGCGCGGGCAATGGCCTATTTCCTGGTCGCCATTGGTATCGCGAATGTCGTGGGGCCGGCGCTGGGCGGCGCGTTGTCGACGCTGGGCCCCACCGTACCGTTCTGGGCCGCTGCCGTGTTGGCCTCCGGCGCCACGGCCATGATGTGGGCGCTGTTGCCCGAAACCCGCCGACCAAACAGCACCCCGGGTACCGCGTCTCCCGCGGTGGGGTGGCGAGAGCTGTTGCAGTCCAGGTGGATACACCGGTTGGCCGTGACCGCGCTGATTTTCGGCTGTGTGATGGTCACCCTGGATACGGTGCTGGTGCTGTTTACCCATCGCACGCTGGGGTGGGCTGAAGCGCCCAACGGGTGGCTGTTTGCCTATCTCGGCGCCGTCGTGGTCGTCATGCAGTTCGGGCTGGTCGGTCGGTGTGTCACCCGGTTCGGCGAGCAGCGTGTGCTCCTTGGCGGACTGGCCGTCGCAGCGCTTGGGCTCGTAGTGCTCAGCATCGACGCGACGGCCGCGCTTGTGGTCGGCGGGGTGGGTCTGGTCGGGGTCGGTATCGGGCTGATCGCGCCGCTGCTGCCGACGCTGTTTTGCTTCGCCACCACCGCGGAAAGCTACGGTGCCGCGCTGGGTTTCATGCAGGGAGTCATTGCTCTGGCTCGACTCATCACCCCGCTGATGGCCACCGCGGCGTTCACCTGGTCGATCGGATCACCATTCATCATCGCTGCGCTGCTGTGCCTGCTGGGGATCAGCCTGCTGACTGTCGGGAAGATGCCAGCGATCGATGCCGGTGGCGCCGCGGGTGTGCAATCCCGGTGATGCAGGGCCGGGGGCGGATCGAGGGCACTACCTGAGCCGCGACGGCTAGGCGGTTTACGTGAGGCGCTGGGTGGCTAACGATGCGGTCAGCGCGCGTGATGGATGGCTCGAATGACATCGGCCAGCTGTGCTTCCAGCGGCTGCAGGGCGGCCGCCCAATCGGGTGGACCGTCGGTCGCATCCACCGCCATCTCGGTCTGGATCAGCAGGCCGGCCACCCGCATGGTCCGCGCCGCCTGGGCGGTCCCGACGCAATACGGCTGGCCGCCGTGGCCGCCGGACGCTTCCTTGGGCTCGAACCGCTGGTAGCCGAGCGCCACCTCGCCCTCGATGGTCTCCGCCGTGACTGGGACGAAGTCAGGCTGCAACCGGCCAGGGATACAGACCTGGGGAACCGCTGCGGGGTGGGCCCGACAACTGGACGTCCACTCCCGCATCCGGGCCAAGTAGTCGACACCGGCGTGCTCGCGATAGATCACGGTCACGGGCGCCCCTTGGCCGGCGCCGGGGTAGCTGCCCGCGAACCTGACCAGCGGGTCGACGCCGGCCGGCTGATAACTCGACGACAGCCCCGCGTAGGAACTTGGCCGGAGCGGATCCTCGGCACACACCTGCGCGGGTGGCGGGTCCGTCCGGGGGGTGCCGGCCTGACCGTTCGGCACCGCGATGTCGATGCTGCCGTGGCTCTGCCCCGGCAAGACGAACAGCCGCGACAGCTCGGCCGGTGTCCACTGGGCCACCGGCTTACCGGTGTCCGGCGTTGTGCGGCGCTGGAAGCTTCGGGCCATCGATGCGAGCTGTCGTTCCAGCTGTTGCCCGTCGACCCCGTCGGCCACCGCCCACGCCTCGAACGCGACCCCCTCGGAGGCGGTTACCGCGATACGCACGCTGGGCGGCCCGAAACCCCAGTCGCCCGTCATCCCAAGATGTTTGGTGTTCGTCACGGTGAGCAACGTGGTTCCCGCCGGCATGCCCGCGTTGCCCAGCGAGGCGACATAGTCCTGCCCGCCGACGCTGAACCGCTCACCACACCGCTTCACCCAAGCGGCCAGTTCGCCGGCGACGTCCTCTCCGGCGACGGCGGAGCGCAAACGGACGAAGAACACCGGCCACGCCGAGTGCGTGACGGAGTCGTACTCAGCCTGAACCCCGGAACCCGAGAGATCGCCCACCTCGGGATAGTGTCCGCATTCCGACCAGCGTCCGTTGTCATAGAACAATCCGTGCTCGGCCGGGACGCGGTAGGTCAACTGCGCCATATCCGGAAGGTCGGCCAAGAGCGGTAGGCGGGGAGTCAACCGCGACGCATCGCTATTCGGCGGGTGCGCCGTGGTAGTCAGCGCCGACGGGTGTTGTGTGGCCGACGTGCTCGCTGGGGCGCTTTGCATGCCAGCGCTGCCGGGAGCCGGCGGGCTCGGCGAGGTGCACCCGGCGACGACGGCCACCACCATCGCTACGACGGCGGTGATCAGACGTTTGCCCACGGTTGCCATCTTCCACGCTCGGGCCTCATGCGCGTCCCGGAAATCGCTTGGAGAAGCTCTCGGGCGATCGCCAAGGCCAGTACAGTATCCGGCCGGTTTGCGTGAGGTCGCCGAACACGAACCGGTAGCGTCAGCCATGGATTTCCGGCGCGGTGCGAGGGGGAGACGGATGGCGTTTGAGGCGAATCTGAGCCGGGCCCGGATTGCGTTGATGCTGGCGGGCTGCCTGCTGTTTATTGCACTGGGGCTGTGGATGGTCGGAGCGTTCGGGGAGGTGCCGTCCACTTCGCGGTGGTCACCGGGCTACGTGCAAGCCGTGGGCTGGGCCGGAACGGTCTTTGGCGGTTTCTGCGCCATCGTGGCCGTCCCACGGCTGTTCCAATCCGGTGTCGTAATGCGGGTCGACACCGACGGTATCTACTGGCGGCGCTGGTCGGACCGGGTGATCCCGTGGAGCGCGATCGCCTGCATCTCGATCGGCCAGATGGGCCGCCAGCGGTTCGTCAACCTGTTCCTGCACGACCCGGCGGCATACCCGTCCAGCGGAATCCTCGGCCGTGTCCGAGGCGTCAACAAGGCAATGGGTTACGGGGACATCCCGTTGAACATCACCGAAACTGACCGCAGCTTCGACGATCTGATCGCCGCCATCGACCACTTCGCTCCGGCAGGGCTGCGGCGGCGCTAATCCCGCAGCCGCAGCACGACTTTGCCCTTGGCGGTGCGGTTCTCCAGCGCCGCGATCGCGTCGGCGGCCCGCTCCAGCGGGTAGACGTCGGGCTGCGGCGTCGGCACCGCCCCGGACGCCAACAGCGGCTGCAGAGCCGCCCACTGCTGCGCCAGATACCCCGGGTGCGCCATCGCCCACGCGCCCCAGCCAACGCCGACGACGTCGATGTTGTTCAGCAGCAACCGGTTTACCTTCACCGTCGGGATATCGCCGCCGGTGAACCCCACCACCAGCAGCCGACCACCCGGGGCCAGCGAGCGCAGCGAATCGGTGACCCGGTCACCGCCGACCGGGTCCAGCACGATGTCCACGCCGCGCCCGCCGGTCAACTCGGCCACCGCATCCTTGAACCCGTCGGCCAGCACCACATCGGTGGCGCCGGCCGCGCGGGCGATCTCGGCCTTGTCCTCGGTGCTGACCACCGCGATCACCCGGGATGCACCGAGCGCGGGCGCCA
>PPEA01000430.1 GCA_002967005.1 Mycobacterium talmoniae | reverse complement strand
GAGCGCGACACGGTGACGGCCCTGCAGGCGGCCCGCGACGTGCTGGCGGGCCTGGCCGGCGACCAGGACGAGCAGCGGCAGCTGCTGGCCGAACACCACCGCAACGACTTCTCGGTCGCCGAACTGGACGCCGAGGTCGGCTACAAAAAGCTGGTCACGGTCCTCGGTGGTGGCGGCGGCGCCGGTTTCGTCTACATCGGCGGCATGCAGCGGCTGCTGGAGGCCGGGCAGGTGCCCGACTACCTGATCGGGTCGTCGTTCGGGTCGATCCTCGGCAGCGTCGTCGCCCGCGCGCTGCCGGTGCCGATCGACGAGTATGTGGCGTGGGCGAAAACGGTGTCCTACCGCGCCATCCTGGGGCCCGAGCAACTGCGCCGCCGGCACGGGCTGACCGGCATGTTTTCGTTGCGCTTCGACGAGTTCGCCGACGCGTTGTTCCGCCGCGAGGACGGCGAACAGATCCGGATGTCGGATCTGGCAATCCCGTTCGAGGCCGTGGTCGCCGGGGTGCGCCGAGGCTCCTTTGCCGCCCTACCGTCGCGGTTTCGCCAGCAGCGACTGGCCGCGCTGCGGTTGCGGTCGATCCCGTACCTGCCGATCGGCATCGGTCCGCAGGTGGCGGCGCGGATGTGGCAGGTGGCGGCGTTCATCGACTCGCGGGTGACCAAGCCGATCGTCATCGGGGACGAGGCGACCCGGGACTTCAACGCCGTTGACGCGGCGTCGTTCTCGTCGTCGATCCCGGGTGTGCTGCACCACGAGACCAAAGACCCCCGGATGGAACCGCTGCTCGACGCCCTGCTGGAGGACAACGACGTCGGCGCCCTGGTCGACGGCGGCGCGGCCAGCAACGTGCCGGTGGAACTGGCGTGGAAGCGGGTCCGCGACGGCAAGCTCGGCACCCGCAACGCCTGCTACTTGGCGTTCGACTGCTTCCACCCGCAATGGGACCCGCGGCACCTGTGGCTGGTCCCGATCACCCAGGCGATCCAGCTGCAGATGGTGCGCAATGCGCCCTACGCCGACCACCTGGTCCGGTTCTCCCCGACGCTGTCGCCGGCGAACCTGGCGCCCTCGGTCGCCACCATCGACCGCGCCTGCCAGTGGGGGCATCGCAGCGTCGATCGGGCGATTCCGGTGACGTCGGCGCTGCTGCAGCCGACGTGGTGGGAAGGCGACCGCCCGCCGGTACCCGGCGCTGCGCCGCTGGTGAAGTCGGTGGCCGCATCGATGAGCACGGTGATGAGCGCGATCCCGCTGCCCACCCAGCGGTTCGCCCGGTGGCGCAACCGCCGGTCGAGCTGAGCGCCCCGCCCGCGACGTCAGTCGGTCACCGGGTGGGTCGACGCCGTCGGCACGTCGGGGCGCTTGACATCGCGGCCCGCACCGGCCGACATGCTGGCGGCCTCGCCGCGCGCCAGGGCCACCGTCGCGACGATCACGACCACCACCATCGCGATCAGCAACGCCCACTCCGGGCCGTCGGCTTCCAACGTCTCCTTGAGCACGGTCGCCCCCAGCGCCACGGCCACCACGGGCTTGGCGACGGTGATCGTCGGCAGCGAGGCGGTCAGGGCGCCGGCGCGGAACGCCGACTGCTGAAAGATCATCCCGGCCGCCCCGGCCAGCACCCAGGCGTACAGCTCGGGGGTAAGCACCAATGCGCCCACCCCCTGGTGCAGCACCTCGACGACGCCCTTGGTCAGCACCGCGAACAGCGCCAGCGACGAGCCGGACACCGCCGCCAGCAGCACCGCCGAGAACGGGCGATCCGCCCAGCGCCGGGCCGCCAGCACACACAACGTCAAGACCGGGCCCAGGATGACGGCCACCACCAGCCAGGCTTGCAAGGAGCCGCGCGATTGGCCGACCGCCGGGTCGGCGGTCTTGATCAGCGCGGCCAGCGCGGCGACCAGCACGACCGCCCAGATCCATTCCCGGCCGGTCACCCGGTGGCCGGTCACTCGGGCATAGATCGGCAGCGCGAACAGCAGCACCGTCACCTGCAGGGCCGTCACCAGCATCACCGAGCCCTTGTCCAGGGCCGCAGCAAGCAGGCAATAGCTGGCGACATCGCCGAGGCCGCCCAGCCACCACCGGAAGTCGCGCACCAACATGCCGAACAGCTGCAGGTGGCCCACCTGCTCGTCGGTGACCTCCTGGGCGGACCGTTGGCGGATGACGCTCCCGATCGCGGCGGCCAGCGCGGCGCACAGCGCGAGGAATCCCGCGATCGTCGGATCCGGGATCGCGATATCCATAATCGACATTGGGGGTCCTCCCGGAGCGTTAGAGCGGAAACTTAGTGGCCGTGAGCTGCTCGGACAGCTCCCACAGCGCGGCGGCGGTGGTGGCCCGTTTGGCCAACGGGGTGCGCCAGGTCGGCTGGGTGCGCCCGTACAGCCCGAATCGCGGGCCGATGAACGTATTGCCTGGCAGCCGCTGCGCCGCCGCGTACAGCGTCTGCCGGGCGCCGAAGTCGGCGTCGGTGGACACCATCCGGTCGACGCCCAACACCGCGGCGTCGACGAACTTGCTGCCGGAGTTGCCTTGCAGGTTGGTGTGCGACCAGCCGGGGTGGGCGGCCAGCGCGCGCAGCGGTGATCCGGCCGCATCCAGGCGCCGCTGCAGTTCCTTGGTGAACAGCAGGTTGGCAAGCTTGGACTGGCTGTAGGACAGCCACGCCGAGTACGGCCGGGACTTCCAGTTCAGGTCGTTGAGGCTGATGTAGCCGAAGTGGTGCATCAGCGAGGACACCGTCACCACCCGGTCGGTGATCTTGGGCAGCAGCAGGTTGGTGAGCGCGAAATGGCCGAGGTGGTTGGTGCCGATCTGGCTCTCGAAACCGTCGACGGTCAGCGCGTACGGCACCGCCATGACCCCGGCGTTGTTGATCAGCACATCAACACTCGCGATGTCGTCGGCGAAGCGCTGCACCGACGCCAGATCCTGCAGGTCCAGGGGGCGCACCTCGACGTCACCGGTCATCCGCTGCGCGGCGGCCTCCCCCTTGGCCACGGTGCGCACCGCCAGGATGACGCGGGCACCGACTCGGGCCAGCTCGCGGGCGGTCACCTCGCCGAGCCCACTGTTGGCGCCGGTGACGATGACGGTGCGGCCGGCAAACGACGGCAGATCGGCTGCGGTCCAATCAGACATGGCAGCCACCCTAATCCGGCGGTGCGGGTGGTTCCGACGGGGATTGGTCGGGAGCGGCGATCCCGGCGGGAAACGACGACCCGGCGAATCGCGGACCGCATTGCTCGTCAACGGGGACGCCGCAGGTATCGTGCGCGGGATGTACCTCGCCGTCATCGTCAACCCGCAAGCCCGCAAGAACCTTGCCGCTCGGGGTGATCGCAGCGCCGCGTTGCGGCGTATCGTCGGCCAGTGGGGCGAGGTGCACGAAACCGCCTCTATCGAGGATCTCCGCGAGACCATCAAGCAGCTCAATCCGCGGGTCACCCACCTGGTAGCCGACGGCGGCGACGGGGCGCTGCACTGGTTGATCAACGAAATCGAGCACTGCGTCCCCGACCAGCAACGCTGGCCGACGTTTGTGCCGACCAACGGTGGCAGCGTCAACGCGGTCGCGCGCAAGGCGCGGATCCGCGGACGGGCCGATGCGATTGTTCGCGCGCTGACGGCCGCGGCCAAGGCGGACCAGCCACCGCCCGACGTGTGCCTCGACACACTGGCCCTCGATGGGCAGACGGCCGACGGCGCGGCATTTCATCGGCTGTGCTTCGGGCTGGCCGCCGGGGGTGTCGGCAACCGGTTCTACGACAAGTACTACTCCAACCCCGATCATGGCCGGTTGGCCGTCGCCCGGGTGATCGGGCGCTCGTTGGCCGACTACCTCGCCAATAAGGTTGCGCCCGGCCGGGTGCACCGGCCCAACTGGGCGGCGCACCTGTTCGCACCGACGCACGCCCGCGTGGTCATCGACGGCCAGGAGGTCCCGACGCGGAGCCACCGGTTGTTGCACGCCGGCGCGATCGACCTGCGGATCGGCGGACCGCTGCGGCTGTTCCCCCGGGCGTCCGAGCCCGGTCTGCTGCACTTTCAGGCCGGCGAGACATCGCCGTCGCGGATCATCGTGCAGCTTCCCACGGCGCTCACCAACGGCAGGATGCGCGGGGAGCGGGTCCGCGACGTCAACGGCCGGGAGATGGTCATCGAGGCCGAGGACGAGCCGCTGTCGCCGATCATCGACGGCGAGCGGTTCGACGGCATCGTCAAGTTGGTGGCCCAAGCCGGGCCGCGGGTCCGCGTCGCGCAGGTAGTCGCCTCGTAACGGTCGGTGGACGCTCAGCGCCGGGTGCGGATGGCGTGGGTGATCTGGGCGGAGAGTTTGGGGTCGGCCAGCAGCTGGTCGATGAGCGCGGCGAGAACCTCCTGGCCGGTCACCCGCGCGAGCCCCAGCCGGTCGGCGGCTTCGCGCTGCCAGTTGTCGAGGGCGCGGTGTTGGGCCAGTGGCAAGTCGACGGTGCGCCGGGTGCGCTGGATCCGCGGCTGTCCGATGACGACGGGTTGGGTCGGCGCGGCGGCGACCGAGGGCCTGGACGGTGTGCGGGACCTGTCGTTGCTCATTTGGTGCGACCTCCCTTCTTCGGCTTGTGTCAGTATATGAGGACATCAGTGACGATGGACGGGACGCGCGTCCCCGGAGCGGGTGGCGTTACGCGATGTCGCTGGACCCCCAGGAGCCCCGGCAGGAATGCCGCGCTTCGCCGGCTGCGGAGTCCCCGATAGCAGCGGCACGTTTCCGTCGGCGCCATCAGCCAAGGTTGCTGTGGAGCCGCGAGCTTGGCTGGTATAGCACCTCAATGCTGCGGTATACATGTTTGCGGATAGGCCGTCATGAGTCCGCCGACGACCTGGCCCTACGCGGTACTATCGGGTGAACTCCAGCCCAACGATCATTGAATGAACAAGCGCGTAGATCCGCACTTCAGTATCGGCGTATCTGCATACTCAGCTACAATTCTGCAGTTCAGACGGCATCTACTGAGATACGCATCGCAGTATCCGCAGAGCTACTCGATTACGTGAATTCGTTAATCCTGGCACCAGGAAACGTAGCGCGCTGCACTGCACAAATACGGAAGTTCTGGAATATATCCGAGTTAGCCTGGGAGATTCTTGTGAATTTAATACACACCGGCCAAAACGATCCAAATGACTTTGCTTGAGGCCGCCTGGCGGCGCTAGTATCTCCTTACCGATTGTGGTGAAGGACGTTGATTCCGGCTAAGGCCGATTGGAAGAGAGGATGGCGCCGACGATGAAGACGCTGATCGACTACCTGCAGACATGGGAAGCGCAGAAGCCCGACCAGACCGTCTTCCGGTTTGTCGACGTCGAGGGCCGCGAGCTCGAGCACTACACCTACCAGAGCTTCGCGGAGCGCACCCGCGAGCTGGCCTCCTACCTGTCCACCGAGGCCGGGCTGCAGCGCGGAGACCGGGCGCTGCTGGTCTACCCGCCGGGGCTGGAGATGGTGGCGGCGTTCTACGCCTGCGCACGCATCGGGGTGATCGCCGTCCCGGTCAGCCCCCCGTTGCCGATGTCGTTCGAGGCGGGCCTGGCCAAGCTCAGCTTCATCGCGCGGGATTCCCAGGCCAAGGCGGTGCTGTCCACCAAACAGCTCGAGTACGACTTCCGGCTGCTGCTCGGCAACCAGCAGGGTGGGCTGCCCTGGGCCGACATCGCGCAGCTGCCGGAGCTGCCCTGGTTCGCCACCGACGCCACGCAGGACTTCGGCGGCACCCGTGTGGCCGACACCCCCGGCGAGGTGCTGTTCCTGCAGTACACCTCCGGCTCCACCAGCGACCCCAAGGGTGTGATCGTCAGCCACGCGAACATCATCGCCAACGCCTCGGCCTTCGACGGCGCGCTGGTGGCGGCCAGCTGGCTGCCGCAGCACCACGACATGGGCTTGATCTCCGCCTACCTGTTCATCATGGTGCTCGGCGGGACCACCCACGGCATGTCGCCGGTGGACTTCCTGCAGCGGCCGTCGTCCTGGCTGCGGCTCATCAGCGAGACGGGTGCCAGTCACGCGCCGTCGCCGAACTTCGGCCTGGAGTACTGCCTGCGGGAGGACAAGCTGCCCGACTCCGAGCTGGCCGGCATCGACCTGAGCAGCCTGGACAGCGTGGTCGTCGGCGCAGAGCCGCTGCGGGACAAGACCTTCACCCGCTTCCGGGAGCGCTTCGCCCCCTACGGCCTGCGGCCCGACGCGGTGACCGGCGCGTTCGGTTTGGCCGAAAACACCCTGGGCGTGTCGCTGTGGGGCCGTCAGACCGTGACGGTGAACAAGCGGGCGCTGGAGCAGAACCTGGTGCGGATCGAAAAGGCCCTGCCCGAGAACAACAACCAGACCCCGCTGGTGAGCTCCGGCAAGCCCATCGCCGGAAACGTGATCCGCATCGTCGAGCCCGACACGCATCGGGACCAGGGCGAGAACCGGATCGGCGAGATCTGGGTGGCCGGCGCGTCCAAGGGCGGCGGCTACTGGCACCGCCCCGAGGCCAGCGCGGAGACGTTCGAAGCCCGCATCGTCGGCGACGACGAGCACACCTACCTGCGCACCGGTGACATCGGCTTCCTGTACGAGGGTGAGCTGTTCGTCTGCGGCCGGACCAAGGACCTGATCATCGTCCGCGGCGTCAACTGCTACCCCTCCGACATCGAAGCCATCGCGGAGCGGTCGGCCCCGCAGATCCGCAACGGCTGCGTCGCCGCCTTCTCCGTCGAGCGCGACGACCAGGAAGCGCTGGTCGTGGTCGCCGAGGTGCGGGACCAGCAGGCACTGCCCGACGGCAAGATGCTGGCACGCGCCATCCGCCGGCACTGCCACATCGATCCGCACACCATCCTGTTCGCGCCGCCGCGCAGCATTCCCAAGACCACGTCGGGCAAGATCCAGCGCGCGCGGACCCGCCAGCTCTGGCTGGACGGCAAGCTGACCGTGCTGGGCAGCTACACCCACCAGGTTCAGGAAGCGCCGGCCATCGCCGTGGGTCCGCTGGAGCGGTTCCGTGACCTCATCGAAAGCTACGACCTGACCGGGACCGAGGACTGCTCGTTCGCCGACCTCGGTATCGACTCGCTGGCGCTGGCCCAGCTGCGCACCGACCTGCAGGCCTTGCTGGAAGAGCACGGCGCCGGCGGGCTGGCCGAGGAGGTCAACACCCGGCTGCTGCAGCGGCTGACGGTCGCCGAGTTCTTCGGCCTGGTGCAGCAGTTCGGCGACGAGTCCGGGCAGGGGCTGGACACACTGCGGCAGGCGCTGGATCAGATTCGCGCCGACTACGACGCGTACGAGACCAACCAGATGCGCGCCGACACCCAACTGCCCCTGCCGGCGCTGCCGCCCGCGCGATCGGGTGCGCCCAGCGACATCCTGCTCACCGGTGCGACCGGGTTCCTCGGGCCGTTCCTGCTGGCCAACCTGTTGGACCAGACGTCCTACCGCATCCACGCGCTGGTTCGCGGCACCGATGCGGCACACGGCCTGGACCGGATCATCGCCGGCCTGCGGCAGGCTCAGATCTGGTCCCCGGCGCGGGAATCCGAGGTCCGGGCGCGGGTGCAGGTGATCTGCGGGGATCTGGCCGAACCGCACCTGGGTCTCGGCGAGGCCGGGTTCCAGCAGCTGGCCGAAAGCGTCGACGCGATCGTCCACAACGGCGCCCTGGTCAACTACATCCGGACCTACGACGCGCTGCGGTCCACCAACGTGGTCGGCACCTGGGAGCTGTTGCGGCTGGCCATGACCGCGCACCGGAAGGCCTTCCACCTGGTCTCCAGCACCTTCATCTACGGCTGGAGCACCATGCCGGTGGTCGGCGAGGACTACGCGAACGAGGAGATGGCCGGCCTGGACTTCGGCTACTCGCAGACCAAGTGGGTCGCCGAGCAGCTGGTGCTGTCCGCCCAGCAGCAAGGGCTCGACGTGCGGATCTACCGGCCGTCGCTGATCTCCCCCACCAGCGCGGGCTTCGGCAGCTCCGACGACATCCTGGTGCGGCTGACCGCGTTCATGATCGAGCACGGGGTGGCCGTCAACGCGCTGAACCAGATCAGCCTGCTGCCAGCGGATCTGATCGCCGAGCACATCGTCGCGCTGATGGACGTGCCGAGTGAGGCCGGCACCGTGTTCAACCTGACCGCCGATGACTACTACAACCTCACCGATGTCACCCGGGTGTTGTCCGAGCGCTACGGCTACCGGTTCGCCTACCATGACATCCCGTCCTTCACCACGGAGGTCAACCACCGCGCCACGCCGGGCGACCCGCTGTACCCGCTGGTCGATTTCCTCACCCGGTCGGCCGGCAAGATCACCGCGATGCGGGACAAGCGCTACGACAACGCCCAGTACCGTCAGGCGCGCGAGCTGGCCAAGGTTCGCACGCACGAGCCGGCGCTGGCCGAGACGATCGACGACCTGGTGCGGTTCCTCCAGCGCGAGCGGCTGATCACCGAGCTGAAGAGGCGCAACGCAGCGCCTAGCCCGCCCAGCCAGAGCAACGACATTAGGTATTAGCAGGGAGGTCACGATGTTCACCATCGATGATCAGGCAACGGGTCCGCGGGAGGAGTCGCTCGATCACGAGCGACTCGTCCTGCAGGCGCGGGACGTCGAGTTCGATTGGGCGAACCTGCCGATGCACTACGTGCCCAACGAGCCGTTCGCGACCCATTTCTGCAACGTGCTGCACCTGCTGCTGCCGGCCGGCGAGGAGTTCATCGTCGACGTGTTCAAGCAAGCGTTGCCGTTGATCAAGGACGACCAGCTGCGGTTGGATGTGCAGGGCTTCATCGCCCAGGAGGCCATGCACTCGCAGGCGCACGCCGGGGTGGCGGACCACTTGACCGCCAAAGGCATTGACCTTTCCCCGTTCACCGACCAACTCACCTGGCTGTTCGGCCGGGTGGTCGGTGACCGGCCCCGGTGGAGCCGGCGGCGGCAGCGCAGCTGGTTGGCGGAGCGGGTGGCGATCGTCGCCGCCCTGGAGCACTACACCGCAATCTTGGGGGAATGGATCCTCGACACCCCGCAACTGGATGCGCTCGGCACCGACCCGGTGATGCTGGATCTGATCCGCTGGCACGGCGCCGAGGAGGTCGAGCACAAGGCCGTGGCCTTCGACACCATGAAGCATCTGCGCGTCGGCTATTGGCGGCAAGTGCGCACCCAGCTGCTGGTGACGCCGGTGATGGCGTGGTTGTTTGCCCGCGGGGTGCGGTTCATGTACTCGATCGACCCGCTGCTGCCACCCGGGACCAAAGTGCGCTGGCGCGACTACTTCCGCGCCGCGCGCCGGGGTTTGGTGCCCGGGCCGTTCCAGTTCTTGGGGGTCATTAGCGCCTACTACAAGCCGAACTTCCATCCGTCCAAGCTGGGCGGGGTGGGACGCGCGGTGGAGTACCTGGCCAAATCACCTGCCGCGCGCGCGGCGCACTGAGCACCGATGATCACCACACCGGCAACAGCCACCGCCGTCACCGCGCCGGACGGCGTCACCCTGGCCGTACACCGCTACGGCGAGCTCGACCCGGACCGCCCGACCGTGCTGGCGGTGCACGGCTACCCGGATAACCACCACGTGTGGGACGGGGTCGCCGAGCAGCTGGCCGACCGCTACAACGTCGTGGCCTACGACGTGCGGGGGGCCGGTGAATCAGCAACGCCGGCCGACCGGTCGGGGTACCGGTTCGGCCACCTGGTTGCCGATGTCGGTGCGGTGATCGACAGCCTGGGGGTGGGCCAGGTTCACCTGGTGGGCCACGACTGGGGCTCGATCCAGTGCTGGGCGGCGGTCACCGACGACGCGGTAATGGGCAAGATCGCCTCGTTGACCTCGATTTCCGGGCCGCACCTGAACTACGCGGGCAAGTTTCTGCGGTCAGCGCGCACCCCGCGCGCCGTGTTCGACGTCGCCAAACAGATCCTGGCTTCCAGCTACATCTGGTTCTTCTTGTGCCCGCGGGTGCCGGAGCTGGCGATCCGGGCCGGTGCGACGGCGAAAGTCTTTGAAGCGGTGGGTTATATCGGCCGCTCCGGTACCCGCAGGCATCGCCCGGCGGACTACCGATCCGCCCGCGATTACCTCAACGGGCTCAACCTGTACCGCGCCAACATGCCCGCACCGATCTTCGCGCCGCCGGCGCAGCTGCCGCAGACCAGCGTCCCGGTGCAGGTGCTGGTCGCCCGCCAGGACTACTTCGTGTCCCCCGCGTTGCAGCGGTTCACCGGCGCGATCCCGGCCGACGGCCGGGTGGTTCCCATCGAGGGCGGGCACTGGGTGGTGAGCTCGCGTCCCGAGGTCATCGCGGAGCTGACCGGCGAATGGGTCGAGAAGATTCGACAGAGATAGCGAGAGTTTTGTGTCGCAGACGATGTGGAGCAGCAGACCGGCCGACCTGTACGGCCGCCGCAAACGTGACCGGATGTACTCCGCGCTATGGGGCGCGGGTGTGCTGTTCGGCGGCTTCGCGTCGGCGTCACGGTGGACACCGACGCGGGTGGTGCCGGTGCAGCGCACCACCACCGCGGTGGTCACCAAACGCGAACTGCTCACCCCGGACGTGGTGGCGTTGACGCTGGCCGACCCCGATGGTGGCTTGCTGCCGTCCTGGACGCCCGGCGCGCACATCGACGTGCGTCTGTCCTCGGGTCGGCGTCGGCAGTACTCGCTGTGCGGGCCGCCCGGGCGGCGCACCGACTACCGCATCGCGGTGCGCCGGATCGCCGACGGCGGCGGCGGCTCGATCGAGATGCACGACACCTTCGACGTGGGCGACACCCTGGTCTTCGAAGGTCCCCGCAACGCGTTCTATCTCGTCACCGACGAGCAAGAGGTGTTGTTTGTGCTCGGCGGCATCGGTGTGACCCCCATCCTGCCGATGATGCGGGCGGCCCAGCAGCGCGGAATCAATTGGCGCGCCGTGTATGCCGGCCGCAGCCGGGAGTACATGCCGCTGCTGGATGAGGTGCTGGCGGTCGCGCCGGACCGGGTGACGGTGTGGGCCGACGACGAGCGCGGCCGCGTCCCCACCGCCGAGGAGCTGCTGGCCGACGCCGGGCCGGCTACCGCGGTGTACGTGTGCGGCCCCACCGCCATGCTGGAGGCGGTGCGCACCGCACGCGACGAACACGCCGATGCCCCGCTGCACTATGAACGGTTCGGCCCGCCGCCGGTGGTCGACGGTGTGCCCTTCGAGCTGGAGCTGGCGCGCTCGCAGCGGGTGCTGTCCGTGCCGGCCAACCGGTCGGCGCTGGACGTGATGCGCGACCGCGACCAGACGACGCCGTACTCCTGCCAGCAGGGGTTCTGCGGCACCTGCAAGGTCAAGGTGCTGTGCGGGGACGTCGATCGCCGGGGCCGCGCCGCCGAGGGCGACGACGAAATGCTGGTCTGCGTCTCACGGGCCCACGGTGGCCGCGTGGTGATCGACGCCTGATCGGGCTTGGCGCTTAGGGCCTATTCGCCCTCGTCCTCATCGTCTTCGTAGTCCTCGTCGGGTTCGTAGTCGTCGTCGTCTTCGTACTCGTCGTCTTCGGCGTCCAGGCCGAGGTCGAGGGGGTCGGCGCTGTGCGGGTCGACGACGTACTGCTGCCAATAGCCCGGGGCAAAGTGGATCGTGTCCGCGTGGTCCAGGTCGTCGCCGGCCTGGACCCACAGGATCATCCCGTCCTTGAGTCCGTAGCTGAACGCGTTCAGGTAGGCGACACCGCCGTCAGCGGTCTTGATGTGAATGTCGTAAGCCACGAGCGGCAGTCTTCCATGGGGCCAGCTGGCGAGCTGAGTTGCGTTCAGCCAGACCAGTCTCAGGCGTTCTCCCCCGACGTCAGCACGTTTTGCACCGCGGGCGCAAGGAGCGCCACCAGCGTTTCGAGGTCCGCGTTCGCCAAGACCGGGACGCCGACGATTCGCCGTCCCACGACGAGGCCCACCACCATCGACGAGACGAGTCCCGCCCGTAGTGCCGCGTCGTCGGCCGACCGCGCCGCGGCGGCGCCGAGAAGTCGCACCGAGGCGAGATCGTCGACGTCGAGATCGACCTGTTCCCCGTCGGGCTGGTGTTCTACCCCGGCGAGCAGCTCCGGCTGGTCATCAGCGCCCACAACGCGCTGGGGTCGATCATGCCCGGCACCCGGGACTACCTTCCGCAGAACAGCGGCACACACATCATCCACACCGGCGGGGAGCGCGCATCATTTCTGCAGCTGCCGATCAAGACTTCTGAACCACGTTAGGAGCCCCCGTGAACACGTTTACCGTCGACGACATTCCGATCACCGTCATCAACGTCGTCAACATCCCCACCGACCAGATCGACGGCTTCATCACCGCGTGGGAGCACCGCTCCCGTCTGATCAGCTCCGCTGACGGATTCATCTCCGCCGAACTGCACCGAGCCATCGATTCCGAAACCGAATTCCAACTCGTCAACGTCAGCAAGTGGCGCAGTCGAGCCCACTTCGAGGCCGCGACCCAAGAACCCCAGTTCCGACACGAGCTCTACTCCTATGCATCGGCGCCGGGCTCCACCTGGACCGCTCATCGCGGCATCTACCGCACCGCCAGCAAACTCGACTGACCCCGGATGCCGGCGTTCTGACATCCTTACCCCGTGGTCGGGCGACGCCGTGGGACGCGTCGATGAGAGGGTGAGTAGATGAGCAACGTTGCGGTACATGCGGGCCGCGCCGGTGTCGCCGGTGCGCTGATCGCCGCAGGTATCGGGCTTGGCGCGTACAACGCGTGGTGGGTGGCGCTGTGCATCGCGGTTCCGCTGGTCATCGCCGGACTGCTGGTCGCCCCGCGGCCGTCACGCCTGTCCGAGCTCCCGGTTTTTCGACCCGCAACAGGCGCCCCGTCGGCGCCGATCCGCGTCGATGCGCTGACCCGCAGCAGCCTGGCCACCGCTGACCTGCAGCCGACGCTGGTGACCGCGACAATCAGCCCACCCAACGACACCGCCTATCAGGCGCGCTGGATCGCGTCGATGTCGCGCGGCGATTTTCGGTCGCTCACCGACAGCCCGTTGACCGCGCTGCCGCCGGATCGGCTGCCGCCACGCGCGCCGAACCGCACGCCGGACTTCGCCGATCAGCCCGGCAAATGGGCGGTGATCTATCCGGGAATCACCGTGGTGGCGACGCTGGCGGTGCTGTTCGGCGTCGGTGACGCGTGGCACGTCTCGATCTCCCTGCCGTCGGCACCCGCGGTGCACCGCCCGGCCGAGACCGACAAGAAGGCCACCGACCTCGACGCCCGCCGGGACGCCATGGTCCGCGCGGTCACCGCCAAGCTCGGACCCACCGCGCCCGAGAACCTGCTCGATCTGCGGTTCACCGATTCCGGCTCCGACTACGGCACGGTCTTCAACCCGGCCAACGGTGACGCGACGACCGTCTACATCAGCTCCAGCGGCGACGTGTACACCACTGCGGTACCGAACACGCTACGCAAGACCAGCACCTTCGCCGCCGACGACCTCGCGTCGACCAGCCTGACCGCGGTCGCCGACAAGATGGCCCAGCAATTCCGGTCCGCGGGCAAGGAAAACCGCCTGGAAACGTTGGAGATCAAACGTTCCGGGCCCGAACAGCCGATCATGCTCACCGGCACGTTCAGCGGCCCGAACACGTTCCCGTTCAGCAGGACGATCGACGCACGCCCGGACGGGACCATCGCCGAGTTGTTCGACCCGTCCGACTTCGCGGTGTCGTTTCGGCGGGCGCGAGAAGCCTTGCAGTCGGCGGGGATCGCCCCGTCGGACCGGGTGGTGACCACCCTGCAGATCCGCGGGATCACCGAGAACACCCCGAACCTGCACGCCAGCGAAATCCAGAACAGCGGCGGGGTGCTGGTCGAGTTCGAGTCCGATGACCGGTCCGGCAGCATCGTCATCGTGCCGGGGCATTTCCCCGAGATCACCGACCGCTCGGGCTCGGCTTCGGACGGTTTCGCCTTCGACGATGTGTCCCCGGCAACCTTCGACTCGGTGCGCGCCCAGGCGATGCAACGGGGCTCGCTAGAGCCCTACGAAAGCCGAGCCGTCGACATCGAGATGTCGGATCCGCGGACGGATCGGTTCGGGTTGGCGATCCGCATTGAACTCGCCGGCGTGGACGCCGCGGCCGGCACCTACTCCCCCACCGGCGAGTTCCTCGCCCAAGGCACCTAGTGACCGGGTTGACCTACCGTGCCGATTCGATGGCCCGGCGGGTGACGCCTTCTAGTTGTGCGAGTTGCACTTTGGGCGGGTGAATCGCGCCGCGGTCGGCGAGCCTGCTGACGATCTCGCGGACCCGGCCGTAGTAGGTGGCCTGCTCGGCGGGCGTGGTGCTGGCCGCCGCATGGTTGTAGAGCTTGAGCGCGGTATCGAGGTCGTCCTGGTCGGCGGTGTCGAGGTAGGTTGTGCCGACCTTCTTCCCATGCGATTCGCACCCGATCCAGGCGCGCCGCAGCGTGACGACCGCCTGCTGGTAGGCGTCGGCCAGGCCCTGGTTGGCCGGGTAGACCTCAGTGCGCAGGGCTTGCGCATCCTCGAGCGCCACGTGAAAGGTCTGGGTCTGTTCGACGGTCACATCGGTGATCGCCGGGTAACGCAGCAGCATCGCCGGGTCGAGTTCGTAGACGCTGTAGGCGCCCAGGATGTCGTCGTGGCGGCGAACCGCCTCCTCCCACAACCGTTTCGCCGCGTCCTCGGTGCCGGCGTCGGCGATCCGCGGAGTCGCGGACGCGGTCGGCTCGGCAACGGGTTTAGGGCCGGCGGCGGCGTACGGCTCGGGCAGCGTCGCCTGCAGCCGATCGAGCACCTCCGCCGCCGCGGGATCCGATTCGATGATCGCCACCCACCATTCATCGCTGCCGGTGTCGGTGGCGAAGGTCAGTTTCAGGTACTTCTGCCCCCGCACGGTCAGGTGCCGGCCCGTCGTCGAGGTCGCCTCCGCCGGACCGCCTCGGCGCGCCGCGGTCAGCGACGCCAGCGGGTAGCTGACGATCTCGTGGTCCTCGGTACCGAAATAGACGGTTTCGGCGTCGACGGTGACCAGCACCGCACCCCGATCCCCCAGCCGGCCGTAGGCCACCACGCCCAGCGAGACCGTCACCAACGCCGCCACGATCGCGGCGATGACGAATCCGGACGCGCCGGCGACGTTGAGCCCCACCAGCGCGATCAGGCCCGCGCTCAGCACCGCGGCCCCGGTCCTCGCCGCCGCGCGGTGGCGCCGGGTCAGGTATTCGGTCCGCGCGGTCACCGCGACCATCGGGGTGTTCATCGGCAGGTGTGGTTCCTCGGCGTTGTGGACGTCGACCCAGCATACGGGCCGGGCACAGGCGGTTCGGTTGGTCCGGGGGTGGTCTCACCACGGTGGCGCCAGTAGCGGATCGAACCTACAGCCGGGCCCGGATCGCGTCGTGCGTCTTGGCGTCAAAGGCCACGAGCCTGATGTCTTCGACACCGGTGGTGGCGGCGGCGAGAGTGTCGACCGCCGCGTCGATTGCGTCACCGAGCGGCCACCCGTAGACGCCGCTGCTGATCAGTGGGAAGGCGATGCTGGCGGCGCCGAGTTCGTCGGCCACCGCCAGCGCACGGCGGTAGCAGGACTCCAACAGGGTGCGGTCGCGCTGTCCAGCCCGGTAGTTGGGCCCGACCGTGTGAATCACCCAGCGGGCGGGCAGGTCGCCGGCCGTCGTCCAGCCGGCGTCGCCGGTGGCCAGCCCGTCCGGGAACTTCTCGATGCAGTCCCGCAGGATCGCCGGACCGCCGCCGCGATGGATGGCGCCGTCGACGCCGCCCCCGCCGCGCATCGCGTTGTTGGCGGCGTTGACAATGGCATCAACGTCTTGTTGGGTGATGTCCCCGCGAACGACCGTGATACCTGGCATACCGCCCAGTATGGCGATCGCTAACCATCGTTGACGAGGTCGGCAAGGAAGCCGGGTACCCGGCCGGCGCCGAAGTCGTAGAACCGCGCCCACAACGGCTCGATCGAGATGCGCACCATCTGCTGATACGTCGCTCGCACGCTGCGTTCGAACTCGGCGAGCTGGGGCCCGTCCATCGACCTCCGCGCGGATGCGAGGTATTCATCGGTGACGCCGTCGACGGTTTCCAGGGTGGCAAGGCCCCGCACCAGCAGGGCCTTCGCCTCTTCCGGCGTGGAGCCGGTGTCGATGGTCAGCGCGACTTGCGGGCGGTACGCCAGCGCGCGGGCCTTCGGGGAGGTCGGGGCGGTGGAAACGACGATGTGTTCGCCGGTCCAGTAGAACCCGACCGGGATCACCCGCGGGAAGCCATCGTATCCGTTGTAGGCGAGCCGGGCCATGGAGCCGGAGAGCAGCTTCTGGGCGTCGGGGTGGCCAAGTTCCCGAGCCAACTCCTGCGCATTCATCACACTCCTAGTCGTACCCGGTCTTGCCGTGTTGTCCCACGGTGATCCCCAGATTGCCCGCCCAATTCAGCCGAACGCTTTCAGGGACCGCGGTAGGTTCAGCACTAGTTGCGCGTCTTTGGTGATCTCGAGGCTGAGGATTTGGGTGGCGCCGAGTCCGTTGAGCAGGTCGCTGAGGGGGCCGCCATGTCGGGTAAGTGTGACGTCGCGTGGGAAGCTGCGTTGGGCGAACGACAGCGTGTTGGATTGCACCGAGGTTTGGTTCCAGTGCCCGTCGACCAGATGCACCATGGTGTTGGTTACCATCCGGGACTGTGACGGGACGTCGGTGAACTCCGGTAGCGGCGCCTGCAGGATCAGATCCGGTTTGCCTGTGGTGCCGGCGATTTCGGCGTGTACCGTGTCGCTGATATTGACGCTGATGTCGGTGCACCACTTGGGTAGCTGGTAGCCTTCGACGCCGCGGACCCGGGCGATCTCGGTGTTGACGGGCAGCGCCAATACGTGGGCGTAGAACTTCCTGGTCCTTAAGGCGTTGAGCAGTTCGAGTTCGGGAAGTAGGCCGGATACCAGACCCTGTTTACCGGGCTTTGGGACGACGACCGCGACGGACACTTCGTCGTAGGGGTCGTTGTCGCAGACCGTATATGAGAAGAAGGTTAGCGCCGCGATTCCGTAACCGGGGATGGCGCGCAGTGGCTTGAGAGGCGCCGGCAGCATCGCTGCCAGGCGGTCGAACGGGGCGAGCATGTTCGCCTGAATGATGCTGGCGCGGTAGTAGAAGTTCGGCGCCCAGATCCGGCCGACCCGGGAGTCAACCTGGACCTTCGGGATCCTGCGGAACCAGTCGACGTTTCCCACCGCGGGGTCTTCTGCCACCTCGTCGAGGTTGGGGTCTGACCGGTAGCGGTCGTAGTAGCCGCCCTTGAGCACTTCGACGGTGTGGCCAGCGAATTCGACCTCGGTGAGTTGCGTAGCCATGGTGATGGACCTCATCGTTCGTAGGGGTTGGTGGCCCGGCGTCGCCTCGTGGAGGAACGCCGACCGACGACCTCAAGCCTAGGCGGCGCGACGGGCGCGTCTACAGGTGACGGATGGCCAATAAGTTGTGGCAAATGGCCAGATGGGTGTCCTTCGAAGCCCGTTCGGCAAGGATTGACCACGTGCGGGGTCGGCACTTGCCAAACGGCGATTCGTGCCGGCCCAGGCGCCATGAACAGTAGGACCACGAGCACGAGGAGCCAACCATGACCGACATGAAGCCGGTGCTAGAGCCCGAGGCCGCCGAGTTCTGCAAGGCCACCGACTCCCCGCCGTTCCTTTACCAACTGCCACCGGAGGAAGGGCGCAAGACGGTCGACGAGGTGCAGTCCGGGGCCGTCGAGATGCCGGAAATCGACGAGGAGTGGATCACCGTCGAGGGCGGGCCCACGGGCTCGGTGAAGGTTCGCATCGTCAAGCCCGCCGGGGCGAGCGCAACCCTGCCGGTCGTCTTCTACATCCATGGCGCTGGCTGGGTGTTCGGCAACGCGCAGACCCACGACCGACTGGTCCGCGAACTCGCCGTCGGCGCGCACGCCGCGGTGGTGTTCCCCGAGTACGACCTGTCCCCGGAGGCGAAATATCCGACCGCGATCGAACAGAACTACGCGGCTGCACAATGGGTGTTCGCCCATGGTGCCGAAACGGGTCTTGATTCTTCGCGATTCGGGGTCGCTGGTGATTCAGTGGGCGGCAACATGGCCGCCGTACTCGCCCTGATGGCCAAAGAGCGCGGCGATGTACGCATCAAACAGCAGGTGCTGCTGTACCCCGTCACCAACGCCAACTTCGACACTGGCTCCTACCACCAGTTCGCCGAGCACTATTTCCTCACTCGTGCGGGTATGCAGTGGTTCTGGGACCAGTACACCGAGAACGACGCCCAGCGGGGCGAGATCTACGCCTCCCCACTACGAGCCTCGGTGGAGCAGCTCGCAGGACTGCCGCCCGCACTGGTCATCACCGGCGAGGCCGATGTCCTGCGTGATGAGGGCGAGGCGTACGCGGCCAAACTCCGCCAAGCCGGTGTGCCGGTGACGCAGGTGCGGTTCGGAGGCATCATCCACGACTTCATGATGCTCAATGCGCTGCGCTCGACCCACGCCGCCACAACCGCCACCAAGTTGGCACAGGACACCTTGCGGGAGGCGCTGCGGTGGACGCCCTGAAACCCGCCATATCAAGTTGAAAGGGGAGACAACACCATGACCACATTCGCGGCCCGCTCTGCGGGCGGGGTAGACAGCGCCTTTCTGGAGGAACTGGCCGGCCGGGTGCAGGCCGCCGACCCCGATTCTCGCCTTGAAGTCCTCAACGCGATGACCGGTCGCCTGCTCGGAGACGTCCCGCGCTGCAGCGCTGCTGATGTGGCCGCCGCCGCGCAACGCGCCCGGCGCGGTCCAGCCCGCGTGGGCAGCACGACCGGTCGCCGAACGCGCGGCCATGCTGCGGCGCTTCCACGATCTGGTACTGCAACGCCAAGATGAAGTGCTCGACCTGATCCAGCTCGAGAACGGCAAGGCCCGCCGGCACGCGTTCGAAGAGATCATGGACGTCGCCATGGTTTCCCGCTACTACGCGAATACCGCCGCCGATTACCTGAAGCCCGTGCGTCGCCACGGTGCACAACTGGCTCTGACCCAGGTGTGGGAGCTGCATCATCCCAAGGGTCTGGTCGGGGTCATTTCACCGTGGAACTATCCGCTGACCCTGGGCATCAGTGATGCGTTGCCGGCGATCGTCGCCGGCAACGCCGTGCTGACCAAACCCGATCAGCAGACACCGTTTGCGGCACTGTGGGCGGTGCGCCTGCTCGAGGAGGCCGGCATGCCGGCGGGCCTGGTGCAGGTGGTCACCGGATCGGGCGCTGAACTGGGGACACCGATCATCGAACAGTCCGATTTTTTGATGTTCACCGGGTCCACCGCCGTGGGCCGCAATGTTGCCGCCCAAGCTGGTAAAGCGCTCATCGACTGCTCGATGGAGCTCGGCGGGAAGAACGCGCTGCTGGTCCTCGACGACGCCGACATCGGCAAGGCGGTGTCCGGCGCGATCCGCGCGTGTTTTTCCAACACCGGGCAGCTGTGCATTTCGATCGAACGCATCTACGTCCCGGCAGCGTTGTGGGAGGAGTTCACTACCCGCTTTGCGGCCGCTGCGAAAGCCATGAAACTGTCAGCAGCCCTGGACTATTCGGCCCAAATGGGCTCGTTGATCTCGGAGAAGCAACTCAAGAAGGTCACCGAGCACGTCGACGACGCGGTCAGCAAAGGCGCCACGGTGCTGGCCGGCGGGCGAGCACGCCCTGAGCTGGGACCGTTCTTCTACGAGCCGACCATCCTGTCCGATGTGCACGACGGCATGGAGGTGTTCGCCGACGAGACGTTCGGGCCGTTGGTCTCGCTCTACCGCGTCGACAGCGAAGCTGAGGCGATCGAGAAGGCCAACGACAGCCCCTACGGTCTGAACTTCAGCGTGTGGACCTCCGACCCGAAGCGTGGTCGGCGGGTTGCCGCCCAGCTGAAAGCCGGCACCGTCAACGTCAACGATGCCTACGCCGCCGCCTGGGGCTCGGTCGACGCACCGATGGGCGGTATGAAAGCCTCCGGCATCGGACGCCGCCACGGCGAGCACGGAATCCTCAAATACACCGAACCGCAAACGATTGCGGTGGAGCGCGTGCTGCCGATGGGGGCGCCGGACTGGCTCAACCCGGGCCGCTATGCGCGGATTATGACCGCCGTTCTACGTGCCCTGCGGCACCTCCCCGGGGTCAAATGACCAAGGTTCTCTTCGTGCTCACGGCGGCCGACACCCGGACGCTGTCCGACGGCACACGGCACGGCAACGCACTTCGAGACAGGAACATTCGATGACCAGCTACGCACTGAAAGACACCGGGGCCAAGTTGATGAACCGCGCGCACCGGCTGATCCTCACGGTCAGCGGGAACAGGTTGCTGGCCAGGCCGTTCGGGATGCCGGTGGTGGAACTCCACACGACCGGGCGCAAGTCCGGGCTACCCCGGTCTTGCTATCTGACGACACCAATTCACGATTCGGGTCGGATCGTGCTCGTCGCATCGAAGGGTGGCGACGACCGCAACCCCGACTGGTACCTCAATCTTCAGGCGTATCCCGACGCCGAACTGGTGATCGACGGCACCCGGCGCAAAGTTCACGCACGTACCGCCACCTCGCACGAGAGGGCCGAGTTGTGGCCGAAGATTGTTGCGGCCTACAACGGGTATGCGGATTACCAAACGCGGACCAGCCGTGAGATACCCGTGGTGATCTGCGAGCTGCGGAGCTAAATGGCCAAATCGGGTGATGGCGCGGACGCGAACCCTCTTGCTTAGCACGAGAGAGCGTTGGCCAGGTCGTCCTCGGTCCCTCCGGCGAACGCCGAAACGGCGGCCTTTAGAACCGTTTCGGCGGGTCGGCGTCTATGACGTAATGACTTCGCGCCGGTCGGGCAGTAGCTCGCGTATCACCCAGAAGGCGGCGCGGACCATCCGACGATTGACGGCCACCACGGCAGGTCTTGGTTTCACCATCATCAGCGCCGTCAAGACGTGATCCTCATGGAGGGACAGAACGAGAGGTCGGGCGAGCCAACGCAATCCGGGCGGAAAGGTGCGTCTACCGAATTGCTCAAGCAGTTTTTCGCTGACACGGTGCGCTGCCTCGGAGGGACCAAACCATTGTGGCTCTGTCTCGTAGGCGCGCATGGCCTCCTGCATACCGGACCAGCTGTCGGGCATGGCACGAACGCCCAGATACTCACCGACCGCCCTCCAGTGCCGCACCTGCGCCGCGCGCTCTCGCTCGGTAAATCCCGGTGCACCCACGATGTTCGTTATGCACTCGATTTGGACCGTGAAAAACGCGATGGTGTGTACGAAAGTCTCGTTCGACATCTGATACCGCTGACCGATGCGGTCATGAATGCGTTTCACATCAGCCGCCGACGCCTGGGTCTGCGGGCTGCTGGCGCCGTCGTACACCCACCCGGTCAGGTAGCGGATCGTGTCGTCCGCACGCCGGTCACCGTTGCGGTAGACCTTGCCGCGACCCTGACGATCGACGGCGGCAGCGCCCTCGAACTGCCCCATTACCCGCATCAAGGAAACTGTGAACAGCAGTTCCAATATGAACCGACTACCGAATGGCGGCAGCAACGAACTGATCATCAAACGCATAATCTGCTCGCTGTCTGCCACAGGATCAAGGCGCTCGATCTCGTCGCGCATCCACTTCCAACGCCCCCGCGCAAGGCCATGTTGGACTGGAGAAAGCGCCTGGCGCGATGCCATGCTGCGGATCGTGTGGACGCCGGTCATGTGAACTCCTGACGGTGCGTGCGACTGATATCCGGCACGGTGACGGCGCCCATTGGCCGTCCCCACCGGATCCGAATGCCGGGGCGAGGCCAAATCTAGTTGTCGAACGGCGGCGCCTGCAGGTGAGCAATGGCCAACTAGTTGTGCCTAGTTGCCAGGGCAGTGCACTTTTGCCGACGCCTGCCGGAGAATCGGCACGGGCGCAACGGGTCGCAGAGAGTAGGGGTCGCGGTGTGCGCCGCCGTCCGAAAGGATCAACGCATGACCAATCAGATCGTCGTCTTCGGGGCCACCGGGTACACCGGTGGACTGGTGATCGACGCGCTCCTGCGGCGTGGGGTTCGACCGGTGTTGGCCGGCCGGGGCGCCGAGCGTCTGGCCAAACTGGCCGAACAGTTGGGCGGACTGGAGTACCGCGTTGCCGACGTCGACGACCCCGCCAGCGTCCGCGCTCTCGTCGGTGCGGGCGACGTCCTGGTCACGACCGTCGGCCCGTTTGAGCAATTCGGCCACCCGGTCGCGCGGGCTGCGGTCGACGCCGGCGCCCACTACGTGGATTCCACCGGTGAGGTCGGCTTCGTTCGTGCGCTCCGCCAGCGGCACGACGCCCGGGCCCGCGCGGCGGGGCCGTCGATCGCGCCGGCGTTCGGCTACGACTACGTTCCCGGAATCCTTGCCGGCGCGCTGGCCGCGCGAGCCGCCGGCGCCGGCGGTCCGCGCGATGGGAGGTCGGCTACTTCGCCATCGGCTCGCTGCGCAACGGGCTGAGCCAGGGCACCCGGAAGACCATGGCAGAGGGGCTGATCCTGCCCGCGCCGGTGTGGCGCCACGGGCGTCTCGTCGACGAAATCACCGCACGCCAGGTCCGCGAATTCCCGGTGCGCGCGGCGCGCAAGAAGGCGTTTCTCGTCTCGGGCACCGAGGTGCTCTTTTTGCCCGCGCAGCTACCCGAGCTTGATTCGGTGACGGTCTACAACGGCTGGTTCCCGCAGCTAAGCCGCGTAATCCAACTGGTGTCGACGCTCGCGAACACCACCGTGAGGCTTCCTTACGGTCGCAACCTTGTTGAGGCGCTGGCGGCGCGCACGGTCGGGGGCAGCGGCGGTCCCGATGCGGCCGAGCGAGCACGCACGCTCAGCCACGTCGTCGCCGTGGCCCGCGACGCATCGGGTGAGACGGTCGCGGAGGTGCATCTGGAAGGGCCCAGCCCCTACTCATTGACCGGCGAGCTGATGGCCTGGGCCACGCACGAACTTGCCTGCGGAGCCGGGAAGACACCCGGGGTTGTCGGTCCGGTCGACGCGTTCGGCCTCGACGAGCTCGTCACCGGTTGCGCCGCCGCCGGCCTGGTGCAGGTCTGAAACACCGGGGATTTAGCGGTACCGGCTCGGGCTCGCTACGCGTCGCCGGCAAAACTGATCCGTCCGTCGACGAACCGGAAGGCAAGTCCCTCCGGGGGGCCGCCGAGCAGGGCCTTGGCCCGTCGGCAATCCTCGTCAACCAGCACCTCGCTGGCGCCGGCGGCGATGGCGCTGACGATGGTTTCCGCCGCGGTGGCCGGGTCGAGTTTGTGGATATCGAGCGTGGTCGTCATGTCGGTCTGGAGGTAGCCCAGGTGCACGCCGACGACCTGGGTGTGCTGCTCGGCGAGTTCGACTCGCAGGGAGTTGGTCAGCGACCACAGGGCCGCCTTGGTGGCGCCGTAGGGTGCGGCCCCGGCCGCGGTACCGACCGACCACGACAAGATGGACATGACGTTGACGAGCGTCCCCCCGCCGTTGCGGCTCAGCACCGGTGCGAAGGATTGGGCCATGCGCAGGGCCCCGTACACGTTGGTGTCGAACAGCGTTCGTACGGAATCGATGTCGATGTCCAACAGCTTGGCGCGGTGCTGTGCACCGGCGTTGTTGACGACGATGTTCGCGTCGGCGGCACGGGCCGCGAACGCCGTCACCGACGCCGGGTCGGTGACATCGAGTCGCGCCGGAATGACCCTGTCGTCGGCGCTGTCCTGCGGTGTTCGCGCGGTGGCGTAGACCTTGGCGGCCCCGCCGTCCAGGAAGGCGTTGACCAAGGCCTTGCCCAGTCCACGCTGGCCCCCGGTCACCACGACGACGCTGCCGTCGATTTCCATGTTCTTGGCGCTCCTCTGCTATCGGGGTGGGATGCGGGCATCGGTCATGTCGCGGTCTCGAAATAGCGGCGCGGATTGTCCACCAGCATGGTGGTGATCTGGTCCTCGGTGACGCCGCGCTCGCGAAGCGCAGGCAGCACATCGTCGCTGATGTGGGTGAAGTGCCAGTTCGGCACGGCCGCGAGCCTGCTCTCCTCGGAGAACCAGTCGATGAAGCAGGCCGCGTCGTGCGCGAGCACCATCTTCTCGGCGTATCCGCGGCGGGCCAGCTCGACCACGGTGTTGACCCGCTCCTCGAACGGACACGTCACGTCCAGGCCAAAGCGGTCCATGCCCAGGTAGGACCCGGCGTCGGCGAGCCTGCACAGATAGTCCAGGTCGGTGGAGTCGCCGGAATGCCCGATCACCACCTTGGTCAGATCCGCGCCCTCCTCGGCCAGGACCCGTTGGGCCACCAGACCCGACTCGGTGTGCGGATTGGTGTGCACGGTGATGGGTGCCCCGGTCTCGACATGGGCCCGTCCCACCGCCCGCATGGCCAGTTCCACCCCGGGCGTCAGGCCTGGCTTCTCGATGGCGCATTTGAGGAAGGCGGCTTTGACGCCGGTGTCGGCGATGCCCTCACGGATGTCCTTGACGAACAGTTCGGTCAGTGCATCGGGTCGATCGAAGATCAGGCCCCGCTGGAACTGGAAGGGGACGTCGTTGTAGGTGTAGATGCCGGTCGCGACGACGATGTTGATGTCGACCTGCGCGTTGATCCGCTGAATGCGCGGGATGTAGCGGCCCAGGCCGAGCACCGTCGGGTCGACGATCGTGTCGATCCCGCGCGACTTGCACGCGCTGAGCTTGGCGACCGCATCGGCGACTCGGGCCTCCTCGTCCCACGGGGTGGGGAAATCGGGGTAGTTCTGGCGTATCTCGGTGCCGAGAACGAAGACGTGTTCGTGCATCAGGACGCGGCCCAGCTCGGCGGTGCCGACGGGGCCGCGGACGGTATGAACGCGGGTCATGTGTAGCTCCTCTTGGTGCCCCGGCCGACGCCGAATGCCGTTGTGTGGCAGGCACGGTCAACGCTAGTTGTCCAACGGCCGGGTTTGAAGGTGAGCAGCGGCCAGTTAGTTGTGGCTAATGGCCGCCCCGGTGCGCTCGGCGCCGCCTTGCGTAAGAATCGGCGGCAAGGCGCAACAAGTAAGGGAGACGGGATGAGCGACGTCACGAACTGGGATGTCGTCGGCCGAGCCAGCTATGTGTCGTTCACCAGAATTCGGGGTCTGGATAACCCACCGCCAGCAGGCATCGTTCGGCATCGAGATTTCCCCCGCGCCGTAGCTCAGCCCTCCAGCACGGAGACGACCTTCTTGGCCGTCGCCTTAGCGGACCCCGGATTCTGGCCCGTGACCAGCCGCCCGTCCACGACGACATGCGAGGCAAAAGGAATCAGGCCCTTCTCGTACCGGGCGCCGCGCTTCTTCGCTTCCTCCTCGGCGTTGTAGGGCACCAACTTGTCGACCCGTGCCAACACCTCCTCCGACCAGGCGAACCCGGTGAGCTTGCGCCCGGCCATCAACAGCGACCCGTCCGACAGCTTGGTGTTGAGCAGGCCGCAATAGCCGTGGCAGACCGAGGAGACGATGCCGCCGCGTTCGAAGATCTCGCGGGTGATGCGTTGCAGGCCCTCGCTGTCGGGAAAGTCAAACATCACCGCGTGACCACCGGTGAAGTAGATCGCGTCGAAATCGGCCGAGTCGATCTCGTCGGGTGCGGCGGTGCTGGCCAGCAGCGCCATCTTCGCGTCGTTGGCCTTCCACGCCTTCGCGCTCTTGTCGTAGTTCGGGAACTTCAGCGAACGCGGCTCCAACGGTGAGCGGCCGCCGTTCGGGCTGACGATCGTCTGTTCGTACCCCGCTTCGGCGAAAACGTGATAGGCGTGGGTCAGCTCCGAGAGCCACAGCCCGGTCGGCTCGGACGGATCCTCGTAGTGAGCGACGTTGGTGACGACGTTCAGGATGCGCTTGACCATGGTCTAAGCATTCCTGTTGACGACCGGGCGGCGCCACCGGCTGGCCACTTCCCACAACTAGTTGGCCATCCGTCACCTGTTGTCCGCGGTGGACTGGTCCCTAACCTCGGTACTGCGTGTCGCCCGGTGCCCACCTCCCGGACGACGTAGCCCCAAACACGGTATTCGCGGAGTCGGACGCATTGGAATAACGCATGATGACGGTAATCAGCGAGCTACGGCTACGTGAGGTTGATGTGAGTACGCACGGTGTTCTGCGCTCCCCGGCGAGCGCGGCGCTGCTCGTCGACCTGGCGACCGAGCACGGAGTGTCACACGCCGACTCACTGCGCGGCACGCCGCTGACCCGGGATGCCCTCGACGACCTCGACGCCGAGGTCCGGCTGCGCGATGAGCTCCAGATCATCAGCAATATCGTCGCCGCGCTCGAGGAGGTTCCCGGGCTGGGCATCGAGGCTGGACTGCGCTGCCATGCCACATCGCCGGGGATCTGGGGGCTCGCGCTGATGAGCTCCCGGACATTGGGAGACGCGATGTCGGTGGGTATGTCGCTGGCCGCGCTCAGCTTCTGTCTGTGCCGCCTCAGTGTCGCTACCGACACGACCGACGGTTCCGTCCGGTTGATTCTCGACCCAACGGCCCTCCCGATCGACGTCCGCCGGTTCGCCGTCGAGCGCGACAGCACCGGCATCCAGACCCTGCAACGCGACCTGCTCATGACGCCCGATATCGACCTGCGGGTCGCCTACACGATGGCGCGGCCACCAGACGAAGTGGTGCACAAGTACATCGACGTGTTCGGCGCTGAACCCGAGTTCGGTGCGCTGCAGAACTGCCTGATCGTCAGCCGGGAGTCGTTAGCCAAGCCGCTGCCGCAGGCGAATCTTTACGCCCGGTCGCTGGCGGAGAACCAAGCCGTCGAATTGTTGCGACAGCGATCTGCCCGGGCGGGCGTCGCAGGCCTGCTGCGCGACCTGATGCTGGCGAATCCGTCCCCGGTACTGTCGCTCGACCAGGCCGCGCGGCAACTGACCGTCAGCTCGCGCACCCTCCGGCGGCACCTCGCTCTGGAAGGGGCCTCGCTGCGGGTCCTGCAAGAAGAGGTGCGCGAGGCGCTCGCCGAGGAACTGCTCGTCAGCGACGGGCGTTCCGTCGCGGAAATAGCCGAACGTCTCGGTTATTCGCAGGTGTCCAGCTTCACCCAGGCCTTCCGGCGCTGGAAGGGTGTCGGGCCCCGGGAATACCGGCAGCAGGCGCGCACCCGATGACCACGCCTGACCTGCAAACCAGGCGGTCGGCCGCAAGTCTGGTGGTGCTGCTCGACTGGGCCGGTCAATTCGGGATCACCCCCCAACAGTGTCTGGCCGGCACCCGGACGACACCCGCCGCCCTGCGGAGCCCCGCGGCCGAGGTCAGCGGACAACAAGAACTCAAGGCGATCGCCAATATTGTCGCCGCGCTCGGGGACCGGCCCGGGCTCGGCCTGCAGGCCGCGGCCAGATATCCGGTCACCGCCTTCGGGGTGTGGGGATTCGCCATCCTCACCAGCCCAACTCTGGGTGAGGCGATCGACGTCGCGGTGAGATTTGTGCGACTGAGCTACGCCTTTTGCACCTTCGAGACGCGGCAGCATGGCGACGAGCTCTCGATCGTCATCGACGCCCGTTCAATACCGGCGCCGGTACGCAGGTTCGTGCTGGAACGTGACGCTGCGGCCATCCCCAATCTGTACCGTGAGATCCTCGGCGTGCCGCCACCACCGAGCCGTATCTCGTTCGCCCTACCCGACCCCGGGCCGGCCATCGGCCGGTACGAGGAGATGTTCGGCGCGGTACCCGAATTCGGTGAGGCAGAAACCTCCGTCACCATCTGCGCCGAGCAGCTGAACGTTCCCCTGCCGCAGGCCAGTACCCACAGCGCCAAGCTCGCCGAGCAGCAATGCCGAATGCTGCTCGAGCAGCGTGAAGCCAGAACCGGTCGCGCCGGTGTGGTGCGTGATCTGTTGCTGGCCGACCCGGCTCGACCACCGAGCCTTGCCCAAGTGGCGGATCGGCTGTCCTGCAGTGCCAGGACGCTGCGCAGGCAACTGGAGGCAGAGGGAACCTCGTTTCGCAGACTGCTCGACGAAGTGCGCCAACACCTCGGGACGGAGCTACTTCAGAGCGGCATGACCGTCGAGCAGGTGTCGAACCGGCTGGGATACACCGACGTCAGCAACTTCTCGCACGCCTTCCACCGATGGAAGGGCGATAGCCCGCGGGCCTACCTAGCCCGCCGGAGCGCGGCGACGTCTACGCGTCGGACCATGACCATGAGAAGTAAGTGAAGGGAAAGCTACATGTATGCGATAACGCTCAACGGATTTGGCGACCCGGAGGTGATGGAGTGGGCTCGGGTCGACGACCTGCCCCCGCCCGGCCCGGGACAAGTTGCGATCGATGTGGTGGCGGCGGGGGTGAACCGGGCCGATGTGATGCAACGGATGGGTTTCTACCCGCCGCCGCCGGGCGCCAGTGAGACCCCCGGCCTCGAGGTTTCCGGTGTTATCGCCGACGTCGGTGCAGAAGTGCAAGGTTGGGCGCCCGGCGATGCGGTGTGTGCACTGCTGGCCGGCGGAGGGTACGCCGATCGGGTGAACGTGGCCGCCACCCAGGTGCTGCCGGTGCCGCAGGGCGTCAGCGTCACCGCGGCAGCGGCCCTACCCGAAGCCGCCGCCACCGTGTGGTCCAACGTGGTGATGACCGGCGGCCTGGACCGTGGACAGACGCTGCTGATTCACGGTGGCGGCAGCGGAATCGGCACGCACGCCATACAAGTGGGCCGTGGGTTGGGCGCCAACGTGGCGGTGACCGCCGGAACGCAGTTCAAGTTGGACCGCTGCCGCGAGCTCGGCGCACAAACGTTGATCAACTACCGCGAACAGGATTTCCCGGCGGTGGTCAACGCCGAGTACGGCGGCGCCAACGTCATCCTCGACATCATGGGTGGCAGCTATCTGGCCAAGAACGTGCAAGCCCTGGCCGAGAACGGCCACCTGACGATCATCGGACTACAAGGCGGCGCCACCGCGGAACTGGATCTCGGCGCGCTGCTGTTCAAACGGGGATCGGTGCACGTGACGAACCTGCGTCGCCGGCCCGAGCAGGGCCCCGGCTCCAAGGCCGAGATCATCACCGAACTGCGGCGGCAGCTGTGGCCGCTGATCGCGCAGGGGACGGTAGCGCCGGTCGTCGCCGCCGAAGTCCCGATCACCGATGCCGCGGAGGCGCATAAGCTGCTCGACTCCGCCCAGACCGTTGGCAAGGTACTGCTGACCGTGCGCGAGCCGTGATTTTTGACCGCGGTCGGCCAGGTTGAGGCTTGCAGATCGGTACGTTTTGAGCGCGTGGCTCGACTGCGCCATTTTTGGTCTTAGTGCTCGAACTGGGGTCTTCCTCGTGGTCCGCGCCCGCGGGTTTCTCGGTCGTGTCGCGAAGCCGAGCCCTTCAACATAGTGACCGAGGCGCCTGAGTCGCACGACCGCCTCGATGGTGGCGAGCAGCACGGCGAACTGGTTGCGGACGGCGGCCGGGGCGATCCGGCTCTCGGGTGAAACGGGCCAGATGCGCCCGAGCGGTCAGCGTGTCGGGGTGTCTGTCTCCCAAGACCTTCAGCATGGTGGGGAGCAATGCCTTTAACTGATTTCGGGCGGCTATCGGGTCCCCCGCCTCCCCGGTGAAACGGGCGAGATTCGCGCGGGCACAAAGGGTGTCGGGGTGTCGTGGTTTGGAAACCTTTTTCCGAATCTCGACCAGTACCGCGAACCGGTCGCGGGCCTCAGCCGGCGCGCCCGCCTCCCCGATGAAACGGGCCAGATGCGCCCGAGCGGTCAGAGTGTCCGGATGGTCGGGGCCCCAGCACCTCCTCCGAGAGTGGGCAGCAACGCCTTGAACTGGTCGCGCGCCCCGACCGGATCCCCCGCCTCCCCAGTGAAACGGGCCAGATGCGCCCGGACCGTCAGAGTGTGGCTGCGTGCGGGCCTTGAGTCGTGCTTCAGAATCTCGAGGAGTTCAGCGAACGCATCACGGGCCACGAGGGGTTCACCTGCCTCCCCGGTGAAGTAGGCAAGATTCATCCGGGTGGTGAAGATACTGGGATGTGTGGGCTCGAAGACCTCCTGCCGGATCTCAAGCAGTCTGGCGTACTGGTTGCGCGCGGCAATCGGGTCTCCCGCCTCCCCGGTGAAGTAGGCAAGATTCGCTCGGGCGAGGAGGGCGAGGGGGTCGGTGGGTTCGTAGTCCTTCTCGATGGCGGGCAGCAGATCGCTATATTGGTCGCGGGCCGCGACCGGGTCGCCCGCCTCCCCGGTGAAGCGGGCGAGAGCCACCAGGTCACTCCAGGTGTCGCGGTGTGTGAGCCCCGACACCTTCCGCCGGAGGGGAAGCAGGTTGGAGTACTGGTCGCGGGCCGCCGCCGGGTCACCCGCCGTGCCGGTGTAATAGGCAAGATATGACCTGGCGGTGAGGACGGCGGGGTCCTCAGGTTTGAGCCGATCATCGAGTCGGGCTTTCCAGCGTTGCCAGCGTTCCACTTCATCCACGGCCCGCTCGAGGGGGCGCCAGGTAAGGCTCTTGACCACATCGGCGGTGTCGCCGCAGGCCCACAGGTGCTCAGCCTCGGCACGCATTGCGTAATTGTGCAAGGGATTTTCGGGATCGTGCTGCTGAACAGGCGCGAGTTCGGCTAGGGCCTCGGCGAGCGCCCCGTGTGCTTCGGGCCCATCGATTGTGAATTGCACACCGAGATCCGGCTTGAGCAGATAGTCGTCGCGCAGGCTGAGGTGGAATATGCCGACTTGCTCCTCAGGTTGGCCAGGTTTGGCGCGGACGATGAGCCCGGACAACCGGACCACCGAATCTCGGAACCTGGAGGGAGTGTTGGGGCCGCCGAGGCGGGCCGCTGCCGCCACGGCGAGCGGCAGTGGCAGCACCGGTCCGACACCGGCAACGGCGCACACTGCAAGCACCGGGCGCAATTGGGTTTCCCACCGCTCGCGGTCTTCGGCGCCCGCGGCGGCGAGTTCCGTGGTGTAAAGCTCCGCGAGCGAGGGGGCCAGGTCCACGGGAAGCTGGCCAGGATCGAATCCGGGGCGCACCGCCTGCTCTGCGAGCAGATACGCGTGCAGCCAATTTCCACCTGCCCTATCGACCAGGGCGGGTATGTGGTCGTCGGGGATCTCGCGACGGCGCAAATACGCGCCGATCGCGGCGTCGCCGGGCGGCGTAACCGCGATCCGGCACGCACCCGCCAGTGGGGCGGCGCCGGGGCGCGCGGTCAACACGAAGCTCACCCCGGCGCTCCCGGACTCCCCGTTCCTGCGGACGCGGGCGTCAGTCACAGCTTTGCGCAGGGCCCGCTCGGTAGCTTTGGGCAACTCGTCGAGTGCGTCGATCACCAGCCTTACCGGACGTCTGCGTTTGATGAGCCTCAGCGGGCCCATTACTTGACGTTCCAGCGCCGGCAGGCTTTCTCGTTCAGCGGGGTCGAGTCGTTCGTCGAAAGCGTTGACGGCCTGTGAGAATCCTTTGACGGTACGCCGCAGCCCGCCGGCCAGCGCCGAGGAAAGGGTGTTCATGGTGCTTAGCGGGGTCGCGAAAATGATCGCGTTGACGAAACCGTCGGGAACGCGGCCGTCTGTCACGCTGGGCTGCGCTAACGCTGCTGCCAGCGTGCTCTTGCCGGTGCCGCGCGGGCCGGTGAGCATCACACAGTCGTGAACCTTGGCGGCGGCGACCAGCGCGTCAAGCGTCTCGGTGGGCTGCAGGTAATCGGTGAGTTCTCCGACTCGGGCCTGCGCGGCGACACTGGCCGTGTTGTCTTGGGCGCTATAGAGCGCGTGGTTTCGAGATAGCCATAGACCTTGGTCGCCGCGGGCGGCCCATTGACCGCCATCGATGGTGACGCGTTGCGGCCGCTGCGCTTTCGCGCCCATCTTCAACGGTTCACGCAAATCACGGGCGTCGATGGTTTCACCGGCACCAGCGATACCGTGGCGCAGCGTACTGATCAATGCGCGGGTGAAATCCCCGCGGTAAGCGGGCCTATCGTCGGCAGCCGACAGCAGTTCGTATCGGCGGGCCGCTTGCCCCAGGCCGACCTGACCCCACTCGGTGGCCGCCTGCTGGGCAGCCACGCCGGAATGGCAGCTGTCGACCCAGACGATCAGACCGTTCAGGTCGCCACAGTCACCCAGCAAGTGCTTGAGGGCGTGCGACAAGAACACGTCACGTCTGTAGTCGCCTGTGCCGCTGCTGTCGCGGCTGAGAAAGAAGAAATCTCCGTATTTGACCATGCCATGTCCGAGCACCGCCACAAACAGCAACGCGCCGTCCTTATTCGCCCAGGCAAACGCGTTATGCAGGGCATTGAGGGCCGCGTTGTGTGTTGGGTCGAGCAACAAGCCTCCGCAATGCCGGCGGGGAAGTGCGGGCTCGCAAGCTCCGAGGTGCGGATCGATGAGGACCTCGTACAGTTCGGCTGCCAGGTCGGGTAGGAAGCTCAGCTTGCTCGACTCACCCAGAGCGTCGCATTGGGAACCGATCACCAAGGCGCGGCGCCCTATTGCCGGATTGCTCATTTCATCAGAATCCCACCGCGAAAGGCCTGCCACAACGGGATAATGCGGTCTATTCGCTGTGGGCGCCAGGCCAAATCAATGGCCCGTCCACCCGTGGAGGAGGTAGATGACAGATGGCCACGATCGTGTTGGTTCACGGCATCGCCCAAGAGCAGAGCTCCGCCGCCGACCTCGAAGACGAATGGCTGCCCAGCCTGGCGGGTGGATTGGAAAACGCTAAGTTCGGCTCGCTCGCCGATCGCCTACGCGCCGGAGATTTCGACGCCAGGATGGCCTTTTATGGCGACATATTTCTCACCGCCGACCACCAAGGTCTGGAACCGGATCAACTCACGGCAGATGAGCAATTAATCGCCGAAGAGCTCGCGCTGGACCTGCTCCGGAGTGCCGCGGAATCCGAGAACCAAAGCGATGCCGGTGAAGCGCGCCTCGAACTGGAGATTCTCACCGCCGAAGCCGACGATGCTCAGGGGGCTCTCAAGACGATGGCTGTCAGCGCGGCCGGTGTCCTCGACCACATCCCGTGGTTTGGGCGCGGCGCCCTCGCCGCCGGGTCCGCAGTCAACCGCACCCTGGCGCAAGTGACCCGCTACCTTAATGAACCAGCCATCCACGACCATGCGATTGCCCAGGTCAACCACCACCTCAGGCCCGAAACAAGGGTGGTCATCGGGCACAGTCTGGGCTCGGTCGTCGCCTACGACACGCTGCGCGCCCGGCCGTCCAACCAACCGGTGCCGCTATTGGTGACGTTGGGAAGCCCCCTGGGGCTGTCGGCGATCAGCAAACGGCTTAAGCCTCAACCTCCGGCGTTTCCAGCGGCGGTCCGGCGGTGGGTCAACATCGCCGCACCCGACGATGTGGTAGCGGCCCGCCGTGATCTGCACCCTGTCTTTGACCGCGACAGGCCCCACGGAGCGGTGTTCGAAAAGACCTGGAGAGTCGAGAATGGATCGAAACCCCACCAGGTCAACTTCTACCTCACGAAGAAGAGCTGCGGATCCGCCGTCGCTGATGCACTCCGGTGACCTGGAACGCGCGGCCCCGGAGGGCTTGAATAACGGTGTAGTTCCGAAACCACCTTCTACCTCGCTCTTTGTGGTCGGGCCGACGAGATTTGAACCTGCGACGATTGAGCTGCAACGTCTCTAAAACAAGCAGGTCAGCTGACTGCACTTTCTCAGGGGAAAGGCGTCAGGGTGGACCACCGATGGTTCAGACGTCGTCCCTGCGGTCCGCTAGCGCATACAGTCCGGGGGGCCCGCAGGTTGCGGAGGCTGACGTGTCCCGACACGACGCGGCTGCCGCGCCAGAGACCGCGACATGGTCCACACGGATAGTTGATGCTCAGATCGCCATCGACTACTGGCGCTCCGTGCGGAGCAAAGCCTACGTCGACGTCGCACCGACGCCTTACGGTCCGGACGTTTTCGGCGAGATCAGCTACGCCAGCTACGGGGACTTCGCCCTGTCCATGAAGCGGACGAGCGGGAAAAGGTAACTCGAAGCCGCGTGCTGATTTCACGTGGAACCGAGGACAAGGAGGCACCTGTACGCCCTGTTCCAGACCCGCGGTGCCGGGCTGATTACGCAAACCGGACACACCGCGGAGATTAGCCCTGGCCGGGCCGTGATCGTGCACCGATCTCGCGGCACGCCGTGCGCCGGGCCCGGAGCTTGGAGGTTGCACCGGATGTCTGATCCCCAGCAGCGCAATCGTGCTCGGATATTTCTGGACGAGGCCGAGGACCTTGTCTACGCGTCCAGCGTCGGCTGGCCACGGATCTGGTCACCCACACGACGACAGTCGACTCAACAAGCCGGCGCCACGGTGGCTTGAGCCAAGGAAGAAGCGGTAATGCGTTTTCCCCGGTCATCGGAGTCCTCGGGGGCGCCCAGTAGGGATCGTTTCGGAGTTCAGCCGACCGTTGAGGTATCGTTCCCTCGCGTCCGTCGGTTTGTTCCGGCGGATTCGCGGGCTGTGGCGCAGTTTGGTAGCGCACTACACTGGGGGTGTAGGGGTCGCAGGTTCAAATCCTGTCAGCCCGACCGAGCATGATGGCGCATCATGGGGGGCGCGATAAGGTAATGTCGTGTCATGAGGCGCTATTCGGATGCGCAATTGGTTGAGGCCATCCAGGCTTCCCACTCCTGGCGCGGTGTCCTCCGTGCACTGGGTCTCTCGGCCACGTCCGCGGCTGCGATGCGCTCCGTTCGTGTGCATGCCGACCGACTGGGACTCGACTACAGCCACTTCACCGGCCAGCGGCGCTGGACCGACCAGCAGCTTGAAGCCGCGATTGCCGCCGCCACGAGCTGGACACAGGTCGCGGAGATGCTCGGATTGTCCGGCGGCTCGAGTACGACGACGATACGGGGCCACGCCGTACGGCTCGGCCTCTACACTGCGCATCTCACCCAGCCGAGGAAGCCGCAGCCGCCGGTCGAATTGATGCGTCCGCAACAGGTCAATCTGGCCAGGGCCGGGTCGCTCATGGCCGCGGCGTGGTTTGAACTCTGTGGTTATTCCGTTTCATGGCCGCTGGAGCCGTGCCGCTACGACCTGCTCGTCTGGATGGGGACGACGGCCGAACGCATCCAAGTCAAGACGACCACGGTGAAGCAACGGACGTCGTGGACGGTGTGGATCTCCACTGCCGGCAAAGAGCGTAAGACGTACGACCCGGATGAGATCGATCAATTCTTCGTCATCGACGGCGACTTCGACTGCTACCTGATCCCTGTGTCTGCCGTGGGAGGTTTGACGGCGATTCAGTTGTCCGCCTACCAGGACTACCGACTCCCCCGGGACGGCTGTCGCTGGCCATCCAGCTCGGCGGGTTCGGTCAATTCACCATCGAGGTAGGTCATCGACGCACCCGTCGACGCAAACCCTGGCTCCGCCAGCTGCTTACTCCGCCATCAGCCGGTACAGCCCGATCAACCCGACCACCACGATCACGATCCGTAGCGCGGTCGGCGATAGCCGCCGCCCGTAGTGCGCACCCAAGAAGCCGCCCACCAGGGAGCCGGCCGCGATCAACCCGGCCGCCACCCAGCTGATCCGGTCGAACGCCACCAGCGTGTAGGCCAGTGCGGCGACCACGTTGACCACCAGCGCCAGCAGGTTCTTCGCGGCGTTCATCCGCTGCATCGATTCGGGCAGCAGCACCCCCATCACGCCGATCAGCAAGATGCCCTGCGCCGCGGCGAAATAGCCGCCGTACACCCCAACCGCGAACGTCCCGGCCACCAGCGCCACCAACCGCCGCCGGCTCAGATGATCCACCGAGCGGCCCGCGGCCTCGGCGCGCCGCTGCGCGAGGGCCTGGATCCTCGGGCCGGCCACCACCAGCACCAAAGCCAAGACCAGCAGCACCGGCACCACCCGGTTGAACACCTTCTCCGGCAGGTGCAACAGCAGATACGCCCCGCAGACGGCGCCGAGCAGCGAACCAGGGATCTGCCACCGCAGCCGCCGCCACTGGCCACGCAACTCGCGGCGGTAGGCCCAGGTGCCCGACACGCCGCCGGCCACCAGGCCGATCGAGTTGGAGATGGTCGCGGTCAGCGGCGGAAACCCCAGCGTCACCAGCGTGGGGAAGGTGATCAGGGTGCCGGATCCGACCAGGGAATTGATCGCGCCGGCCCCCACCCCGGCCAGCATGATCAACAACAGCTGCGAGATGGGCACTCGCAGCACCCTAGCCGGGCGGCGTCAGCGCGACAGCGCCAGGATCAGCGTGATCGCTTGGCGCCCCGCTTCTCGCGCACCCGCACATTGATCCGGATCGGGCTGCCGTCGAACCCGAACGTCTCCCGCAGTCGCCGCTCCAAAAACCGCCGGTAGCCGGCCTCCAAAAAGCCGGTGGTGAACAGCACGAACGTCGGCGGCCGGGCGGCGGCCTGGGTGGCGAACAGGATCCGCGGCTGCTTGCCGCCGCGCACCGGGGGCGGGGTGGCCGCCACGACCTCTTTGAAGAACGTGTTGAGCCGCCCGGTGGGAATGCGGGTATCCCACGACGCCAGCGCATTCTCCAGCGCCGGCACCAGTTTCTGCACGGAGCGACCGGTTTTGGCGGAGATATTGACCCGCTGCGCCCAACCCACCCGGGCCAGATCCCGGTCGATCTCGCGCTCCAGGTCGTAGCGGCGGTCCTCGTCGACCAGGTCCCACTTGTTGAACGCCAACACCAGCGCCCGACCCGCCTCGATCACCATGGACAGCACCCGCTGATCCTGTTCGGTCAACGGCACCGAGCCGTCGATAAGCACCAGCACCACCTCGGCGGCGTCGATGGCGCCGTGGGTGCGCACCGAGGCGTAGAACTCGTGCCCGCTGGCCTGGCCCACCTTGCGGCGCAGCCCGGCGGTGTCGACGAACCGCCACACCTTGCCGCCCAACTCGATCAGCGAGTCGACCGGATCCACCGTGGTGCCGGCGACGTCGTGCACCACCGACCGCTGATCGCCGGCCAGTTTGTTCAGCAACGAGCTCTTGCCGACGTTGGGCTTGCCGACCAGCGCGACCCGCCGGGGCCCCCCGCCGCCACCGGCGGATTCGGCGACCTCGGGCAGCGCGGCGACCACCTCGTCG
>PPEA01000043.1 GCA_002967005.1 Mycobacterium talmoniae | reverse complement strand
TTCGCAGACCCCGCACGGGGTGGCCGTCGGGCCCTGCACGCAGTTCAGCGAGCGGGCCAGGATCCGCGCCGACGACGTCTTGCCGCAGCCCCGCGGCCCGGAGAACAGGTAGGCGTGGTTGATCCGGCCGGCCGTCAGCGCGGTGGACAGCGGTTCGGTGACGTGCTCCTGCCCCACCACTTCGGCGAACGTCGCCGGGCGGTACTTGCGGTAAAGGGCCACGGTCAGCAGGCTACCGAGCGGGTCCGACGGCCGCGATTCCCGCCCGCCCGGCCCGCCGCCGAACGTGTACTCAGCGCGAGAATCCGGCCGATTTTTCGTGCTGAGTACACGTTCGGCGCCGTCAACGCAGCAGTGACTCGGTGCCGGCCAGCAACGCGCAGGTGGCCAGGCCGTCGATCGCGTCACCGAGATCCGGCAGCGCCGGGAAGGTCGGCGCGATCCGGATGTTCTTGTCGTCGGGGTCGTGCCGGTACGGGAACGACGCGCCGGCCTCGGTGACCGCGATGCCGGCGTCCTTGGCCAGCGCCACGGTGCGCCGTGCGGTTCCGGGCAGCACGTCCAGGCTGATGAAATAGCCGCCCTTGGGCTCGGTCCACGAGGCGATCTTGGACTCCCCGAGGCGGCGGTCCAGGATCTCCAGCGCGAGTGCGAATTTCGGTGCCAGCAGCTGCTGGTGGCGCCGCATCTGCAGCCGCACCCCGTCGGCGTCACCGAAAAACCGCAGATGACGCAGCTGGTTGACCTTGTCCGGGCCGATCGACTTCTTGCCCGCGTGCTGCAGATACCAGGCGATGTTGCCCAGCGACCCGCCGAAGAAGCTGACCCCGGCACCGGCGAAGGTGATCTTCGAGGTGGAGGCGAACACGTAGGGCCGGTTGGGGTTTCCGGCCTTGGCGGCCAGCCCCAGCACGTCGACCTGGCGGGGGAAGTCCAGCGTCAACGTGTGCACCGCATACGCGTTGTCCCAGAACAGCCGGAAATCGCTTGCCGCCGTACGCATCTGGACAAGCCGGTGAACAGTTTCCCAGGAATAGGTGGCCCCGGTCGGGTTGGCGAACACCGGGACGCACCACATGCCCTTGATGGCGGGGTCGACGGCGACCAGCTCCTCGATCAAGTCGACGTCCGGGCCGTCTTCGCCCATCGGGACCGGGATCATCTCGATGCCCAGCGACTCGGTGATCGCGAAATGCCGGTCGTAACCGGGCACCGGGCACAAGAACTTGACGACCGGCTCCTCACGCCAGGGCCGTGGCGAGTCCACCCCGCCGTGTAGCAGCGAGTACACCACGACGTCGTGCATGAACTCGAGGCTGGCGTTGTTGCCGGCGATCAGGTTGGGCACCGGGATGTGCAGCAGCTCGCCGAAGATGGCCCGCAGCTCGGGCAGGCCGTGCAGGCCGCCGTAGTTGCGGGTGTCGGTGCCGTCGCCGTCGCGATAGTCGTCGCCGGGCAGGCTCAGCAGCGCGTTGGACAAATCGAGCTGCTCGGGCGCGGGCTTGCCCCGGGTCAGATCCAGGGCCAGCTTCTTGGCCTGCAGGTCGGCGTAGCCCTGCTGGTGGCGGCCGTGCTGAGCCGCGAGCTCCGCACGACTGAGGGAGCTGTACGACACCATGCGCCTTTCACCGTCGAACACCGTGGGTTGTGACTTGGGCCGGGCCGCCCGCGGGCTCCGATATATGGGGGACCCCGCGCACCCGCCAGAGCCCATTGACCCTTGCTGCCTTCCGGCCCTGGGGGAGTTCACAGGATAGACGCCGCGCGGGGTCCACCGCGAGTGTAATACCTGGCTTCGCGGCGGCCGCGAGCCGTCTTGCCCGACTCGGCTACCATGACCCACGGAGGATTCGCCTAGTGGCCTATGGCGCTCGCCTGGAACGCGGGTTGGGTTAATAGCCCTCGCGGGTTCAAATCCCGCATCCTCCGCACGCGGTTCGCGGGGTGCGACCAGGCCTGATCTCAGGTTTGGTCGCCCCCTCGTGCCAGTCAGCGCCGACGGATCCAAGGAGAGCAATGGGGCGCACCGTCGCCATCGTGTGGCAGGCGTCGTTCTCGGTCCTCGCCGCGGTCTTGTACTTCCTGTTCGTGCTGCCCCGCTGGTGGGAGCTGACCGGCGCAACCTCGCCCACGCTGGGCACAGTGTTGCGGATCGTGGCGGCGGTGCTGATTGCGCTGGCCGCGTTGCCGGTGCTGTTCACCTTGCTGCGGACCCGCAAACCGGAGTTCGGCACCCCGCAGCTGGCGCTGACGTTGCGGACCTGGTCGATCGTGGGCCACGTGCTGGCCGGGGTGCTGATCGCGGGCACCGCGATCAGCGAGATCTGGCTGTCGCTGGACAACGTCGGGCAGTGGTTGTTCGGGATTTACGGGGCCGCCGCCGCGGTCGGCCTGCTCGGCATCGCTGCGTTCTACCTGTCGTTTGTCGCCGAGCTGCCGCCCCCGCCGCCCAAACCGCTCAAACCCAAGGAGCCCAAGCAGCGCCGCCGGGGTCGCAAGAAGGGTGAACCGGTCGAGGAGACCGCCGACGAGACCGCGGAGAGCGCCGAAGAGACCGAGGAAGCCGAGGAAGCCGAGGTCGACGAGGCCGCCGCGGAGCCGGAAGCCGAGGAGGGGGCCGCGGAGCCGGAAGCCGAGGCCGAGGAACCCGAGACCGACTCCGACGCCGCCGAAGAGGAGCCGGCGGAGCCGACCAGCGCCGAGGACGTGCCGATCACCCAGGAAACCCTCGAGGTCGCGGAGCCCAAGAAGACCCGGTCGTGGTGGCGGGGCAAGCCATCCTCGAAATCCACGTCCGAGGCGGATGCGGCCGACGCCGCGCCGGTCCGGGGGGCTGAAAAACCGTCGCCCGTCCGGGAAGGCCGGCCGCGGTCGCCACGGTGCCACCGCGTCGCGGTCGACCAACAAACGCAAATAGCCGGCCGCCCGCCGCGCACCAGGTAGGGCCCCACAAACAACCCCGGTTCCCTAGGCTGTGCGGGTGCCAAACCAGCGCCCCGCCGCGTTATGACGACCGTCCCGGACACCTCCGAGGCGCAAGCCCTGCTGTTCGAGCTGCTGGACCCCGCGAACCGCGCCGACCCGTACCCGGTGTGCGCCCAGTTCCGCGACCGCGGCCCCCTGCGCATGCCGGAGGCCAACCTCACCGTGTTCGCGACCTACCGGGACTGCGACGCGGTGCTGCGGCATCCGTCGTCGGCCAATGACCGGCTCAAATCCGGCTATGCGCAGCAGCAGATCGCGGCCGGTGAGTTGCCGCGCCCGCAGGGCCCGCCCGGTTTCCTGTTCCTCGACCCGCCCGATCACACCCGGCTGCGCCGGCTGGTCAGCAAGGCGTTCGCGCCGAAAGTCGTCAACGCGCTGCAACCCGAGATCACCGCGCTGGTGGACGCGATGCTGGATCGGATCGCCGAACGCGGCCGGTTCGACGTCATCGACGACCTGGCCTATCCGCTGCCGGTGGCGGTGATCTGCCGGCTGCTGGGCGTGCCGGTGGACGACGAGCCGCAGTTCAGCCGGGCATCGGCGCTGCTGGCGCAGTCGCTGGACCCGTTTTTCGCGTTCACCGGCGCGCTACCGGACCGCATGGAGGACCGGCTGCGGGCCGGTCAGTGGCTGCGCGACTACCTGCACGACCTGATCGAGCGGCGCCGCTCCCGCCCCGGCGAGGATCTGATGTCCGGGCTGATCGCGGTGGAAGAGGCCGGTGATCAGCTCACCGAAGAGGAGATCATCTCCACCTGCAACCTGCTGCTGATCGCCGGCCACGAGACCACGGTGAACCTGATCGGCAACGCCATTTTGGCGATGCTGCGCCACCCGGGGAACTGGGCCGCGCTGGCCGCCGACGCCGGCCGGGCCCCGGCGATCATCGAGGAGACGCTGCGCTATGACCCACCGGTGCAGCTGGTCGCCCGGATCGCCGCCGACGACCTGACGATCGGTGACACCGCGGTGGCCAAGGGCGACACCATGATGCTGCTGCTGGCCGCCGCCCAGCGGGATCCCGCCGAGTTCGCGCACCCCGACGCCTCGACCCG
>PPEA01000429.1 GCA_002967005.1 Mycobacterium talmoniae | reverse complement strand
CGCGAATGCGCCCTGCACACCCGCTACTTCTACGAGAGCTTCACCGACACCGACGAGTTGCTCGGCGCGGTGTACGACCGGGTGGCCGCCGAGTTGATCGCGCAGGTCGAAGCTGCGGTGACCGCGGCGGGCGACGACGATCGGGCGCGGATGCGGGCCGGGGTGCGTGCGGTGCTCGGGTTCAGCTCGGCCGATCCGCGCCGGGGCCGGGTGCTGTTCACCGAGGCCCGTGCCAACCCGGTGCTGGTGGGTCGGCGGGCGATCGCGCAGGAGGGGCTGCGCGAGCTGGTGCTCACCGAGGTCGATCCGCACGCCCGACCCGGTGGCCGCGCAGGTCGGTGCGGCGATGTATACCGGCGCGATGGCCGAGCTCGCCCAGCAGTGGCTGGCCGGCAACCTCGGCGACGACCTGGACGCGGTGACCGAGCACGCCGTCCGGCTGGTGGCGCCGCCGCGCTGACGCGGGCCACCTCCGCGAGCAGACGCAGATTCGCACTCCCGCCGTCCCCGGCGTGCGAATCTGCGTCTGCTCGCCGGGGTTACTTGTCCAGCCCGTGCTCGATGGCGTACCGGGTCAACTCCACCCGGTTGGCGACCTGCAGCTTCCGAAACGTCGCCTGGACATGGTTTTCCACGGTGCGATGGCTCAGCGACAGCTTCGTGGCGATCTGCCGGGCCGATAATCCCTTCGCGACATAGCGCAGCACTTCGGTTTCCCGTGCGGACAGCCGCGGCGCGCCCGGCCCGGCATCGGGTTCGGCCGCGATGCGCCGGTACTCCCCCAACACCAAACCGGCCAGCCCCGGGGTGAACACCGCACGCCCGGCGGCGGTGGCCCGCACCGCCTCGGCCAGTTCGGTTTTCGACGCGCTTTTCACCAGATACCCGGTCGCGCCGGCCTTGACGGCGTCCAGCACGTCGTCGCGTTCGTCGGAGGCCGACAGCACCAGCACACGGGTGGCCGGCGACACCGTCAGCACCTCCGTGGTGGCCTGCGCGCCGTTGCCGTCGGCCAATTGCATATCCATCACCACTACGTCGGGCTTGACCACGGCGGCCCGGCGCCGCGCCGCGGCCACCCCGTCGGCGGTGGCGACCACGGTAAACCCGTCCTCGGCCAGGTCGCGGGCCACCGCGTCCCGCCAGATCGGATGGTCGTCGACCACCATCACCGACAGCGTCACCGGATCAGCCACGGCGACCACCTCGACGCGGCACGCTGAGCTCCCATTCGGTTCCTTCGCCGACGTCGGTGGTCAGCTCCGCGGTGCCGCCCAGCGACACCAGCCGTCCCACAATCGACTTCGAGACCCCGACCCGGCCCTGCCGGGACGCCTCCTCCAACCGGCCGGCGGCGATCCCCACGCCGTCGTCGCGAACGCTGACCGTCACGGTATCCCCCAGATCTTCCAGCAAGACGAATGCGCGGGCGTCCGGCCCGGCGTGGGACCGGACATTGTCGAGGGCATTGCCCACCGCGGCGTCCAACTCGACGGCCACACCGCGCTCTAGCGGCACCGCGGTGCCCGGCAAACTCATCGAGACACCGGTGGCCTCCCGGCGACTCAGCAAGGTCCGCAGGTCCACCACCGTCGCCTCGCCGTCGTGGTCGACGTCGACCGAGGTCACCCAGCGGCGCAGCGCACCCTCCTGTTCCCCGGCCAACTCCGCCAATTCCGCGGTGGCGCCGCCGATTTCGCGGCCGCGCTTGGCGACCAACGCCAGCACCTGGATCACGCCGTCATGCACGCGGCGCGACACCCGTTCCCGCTCCTGGAATGCCGCCGACAGCCGGGCCGCCCGCTCGAGCT
>PPEA01000428.1 GCA_002967005.1 Mycobacterium talmoniae | reverse complement strand
CGCAGCCGCGACCACCACCAGCAGCAGCGCCGCCACGCCAAGTAGCAGCGCTCGCGACGCCGATCCGTGGTGCGTGGTCATGACGACAACCTAAGGCGGCCCGGGCCGGGCCGGATGCAGCAAAATCGGCACCGGCTGGCGCGCCGCGTCGAACCGAGGACGGGCCGGGCGCGTTGTACCGGGTATCGGGTAGTGCGCACTCGCGGGAGGTCATCATCAGCCGACGCCGGGACTCGCAGCCGCGCCACCGCGCCCTGACCATCGAACTGGCCGACGTGGTGCGCGAGTACCGGGTCGGTGGCCAGTCGGTGCGGGCGCTGGACGCGATCAGCCTGCGGCTACACGGCGGGCAGTTCGTGTCGATCGTCGGGCCGTCGGGGGCGGGCAAGAGCACGTTGCTGCATTTGCTGGGCGCATTGGATTCGCCGGACTCCGGGTCGATCACCTTCGACGACGACGAGATCGGCCGGCTCGACGACGAACAGCAGTCGGAGTTTCGGCATCACCGGGTGGGATTCGTTTTTCAGTTCTTCAACCTGTTGCCGACGCTGTCGGCGTGGGAGAACGTGGCGGTGGCCAAGCTGCTCGACGGGGTCCGGTTGGGCAAGGCCAGGGCCGATGCGGTGCGGTTGCTGGACCGGGTGGGGCTGGGGAACCGCACCGAGCACCGTCCGGCGGAACTGTCCGGCGGCCAAATGCAGCGCGTCGCGGTGGCGCGGGCGTTGATGATGGATCCGCCGCTGATCCTGGCCGACGAACCCACCGGCAATCTGGATTCCGCGACCGGCGCGTCGATCCTGGCGCTGCTCGCCGCGGTCGCCCACGATGACGGCCGCGGCCGGTTGGTGGTGATGGTGACCCACAACGCGGACGCCGCCGCCGCGACCGATCGGGTGATCACCCTGCAGGACGGGTCGGCTGGGCTCCGACCTGATGGCGGTCCCGCGGTGAACCCGGCCCGGGTGGCGGCCGCCGCGGGTAGCCGGCTGCGGGTGTTCAGCCTGCGCGAGCTCGTCGTGCACCGGCGACGCACCGGCGCGTCGATCGCGGTAATGGCGGTCTCCGCACTGTATGTGGTGGCGGTGTTCGGCATCTTCGGCTCGATCACCGGGTCGGTCACCCGGCTGGCCGACGGGATCGCCGGTGTGGCGGCGCTGGAGGTGTCGGGGATTGACCCGACGCCGGGTTTCCCGACACCATCACCGCCGAGGTGGCCGCGGTGCCCGGGTCGCGACGCCAGTGGGAACGCGACCCCACGACGACGACTTCCTGGTGGTGCGCACCGGCCGGCACGCGGTGCCGCTGGCCACCACGCTGCGGGTGAAAGACACCGCCGACGAGGTCGACCTGGAGCCGGTGTCGCACAGCACCTTACGGGGCCTGCTCGACACCCAGCGCACGGTGCGCGACGTGCCGATCGGCCTCAACCTGGCCCGGGTGTCGCGGATCACGGTGCTCGGCGAGGCCGACGAGGTCCGCGCGGCCGGCGGGCAAGCGCTGCCGATCCCGACCGACGTGGCCAACTACGACGAGGTCGATGCGGCCGCAACTCAGGTGGAGGAACGGTTCGGCCCCATCGATGCCTGGATCAACGTCGCGTTTACGTCGTTGTTTGCGCCGTTCGCGGTGATCGGCCCCGACGAATACCGTCGCGTCACCGATGTGACGTATCTGGGGTTCGTGTACGGCACCATGGCCGCACTGCGGCGGATGCGCCCGCGCGACGCCGGGGTCATCGTGCAAGTCGGCTCGGCGTTGGGCGTGCGTGCGATCCCGCTGCAATCGGCCTACTGCGGCGCCAAGCACGCGGTCAACGGGTTCACCGAATCGCTGCGGACCGAACTGCTGCACGATAAAAGCAAGGTCCGGATCACCGTGGTGCAGATGCCGGCGGTGAACACCCCGCAGTTCTCCTGGGTGCGCTCCCGGCTGGACAAGCATCCGCAGCCGGTGCCGCCGATCTACCAGCCCGAGGTCGCGGCCCGCGGTGTGATGCACGCCCTGGATCATCCGCGGCGCAAACAGTACTGGGTCGGCGCCAGCACCGTGGGCACCATTCTCGGCCAGCGGCTGGCTCCGGCGCTGCTGGACCGTTACCTGGCCCGAACCGGGTACGACTCGCAGCAGACCGACCAACCGGTGAGCCCGGATCGGCCCGCCAACCTGTGGGAGCCGGTAGACGACGGCGACGACTACGGCGCGCACGGCGTCTTCGACAGCCGGTCCCACCCGCGCTCCGCCCAGCTTTGGGCCAGTCGGCATCGCCGCTCGCTGCTGGGCGCTGGCCTGCTGACGACCGCGGCGTTGGCGGCGTCGGTACGGGGCCGCCCGGGTCGCCACCGCGCCGCCAGATTGAACTCATGTAGAAAAAGACCGAGTGGCCCCCTGCGTGACGGCAATCTCGCGTGACGGGTCCGATGAGCCATCACCGCGTATCCGTTAGGTGCGGGTCTTGTGGCGCGGGATGAACTCCTGGACCTTGACCTTGATGCCCTCCTTGATGAGACCGAACGCGTCCTCATCACCCTTGAGCACCGCGGTGGCGGCGCTTTTCATCTGCTCGAACGTGGCATGCGGCGGCACCGGCGGGATATTCGGGTCACAATGCACATCGAGCACCGTGGGCCGGTCGGCACCCAGCGCCCGCTCCCACGCCGAGGGGATCTGGCCGGGATCGGTCAGCGTAGCCGAAGCCAAGCCCAGGCTGTCGGCGAACTTGGCGTAGTCCACACTCGGAATTGTCTGCGACTCAGGAAATTTCGGCGCACCGGCCATGGCGCGCATCTCCCAGGTCACCTGGTTGAGGTCATTGTTGTGCAGCACCGCGACGATCAGCCTCGGATCGGCCCATTCCTGCCAGTAGTTCGCGATCGTGATCAGCTCTGCCATCCCGTTCATCTGCATCGCGCCGTCGCCGCTGAACACGATCACCGGGCGGTCCGGGTGGGCGAACTTGCCGCCGATGCCATACGGCACGCCGGGGCCCATCGTGGCGAGGTTGCCCGACAACGAGCCACGCATGTTGCCGCGAAACTTCAGATTGCGCGCGTACCAGTTCGCCGACGATCCCGAATCGGCGGTGACGATCACGTCGTCGGGCAGCTTCGGGGACAGTTCGGAAAACAACCGCATGGGGTTGAGCGGCTCGGCGTCCACCTCGGCTTCCATCGCCATCGTTTCCCACCAGCGCCGCACATTCTGCTCGACGGTGTCCCGCCAGGAGCGGTCGGACTTGCGTTGGATCAGCGGGATCAGCGCGCGCGCCGTGGCCGCCGCGTCCCCGACCAGGTTGACCTCGTTGGGATAGCGCATCCCGATCAGCGCGGGGTCGATGTCGATCTGCACGCCGCGCGCCTGGTCGTAGCCGGGCAGGAACTGGGTGTAGGGAAAGCTCGAGCCGATGGTGAGCAGCGTGTCGCAGTCGCGCATCAGCTCGTAGCTCGGGCGGGTGCCTAGCAGTCCGATGGCGCCAGTCACCCAGGGCAACTCGTCGGACAGCACGTCCTTACCGAGCAGCGCCTTGGCCACTCCCGCACCCAGCAGGTCGGCCAGCTCGGTGACCTCCTCGACCGCCCCTCTGGCGCCGCAGCCGACCAGCATGGCAACGCGCTCGCCCGCGTTGAGCACCTCGGCGGCCCGCTGCAACCCGTCGGGGGCGGGCCCGATGTCGGGCCACTCGAACCCGAGGCTGGACGGCACCATCTTGAACGCGTGTGTCGGCGGAGAATATTCGAGCTCCTGCACATCGGCGGGGATGATGACCGCCGTGACCGTGCGTTTGGTCAGCGCGGTGCGGATGGCGCGGTCCAGCACATTGGGCAGTTGCTCGGGGACCGTCACCATTTGGACGTACTCGCTGGCCACATCCTTGTACAGGCTCATCAGATCGACTTCTTGCTGATACGAACCGCCCATCGCGCTGCGATTCGTCTGCCCGATGATGGCCAGCACCGGCACCCGGTCGAGCTTGGCGTCGTAGAGGCCGTTGAGCAGGTGGATCGCGCCCGGACCCGACGTCGCTGCGCACACCCCGAGCCGCCCGCTGAACTTCGCGTAACCGACCGCTTCGAATGCGCACATCTCCTCATGCCGGGCCTGCACAAACTTCGGCTTGTTGTCGGCACGTCCCCAGGCGGCCAGCAGACCGTTGATCCCGTCTCCCGCGTAGGCGAAAACCTTGTCGATCTCCCAATCGCGCAGCCGTTCCAATACGAAGTCGGAAACCAAAGCGCTGGCCATTACACACCTCTTTCCACAGCGAGCGGACGTTCAAGGGGGGTATTACCCACAACACGGCGGCCTTAGACGCACTGCCGCCAACTCGGCGCTCACCCCGGCCCCTCAAACCGCCCGCCGGGCCGCCCGACGGCCGGCGCTGCGCGCGGCACGCAGGTCGGCGATGAACAGTCGGTACGCTTCGTCGCGCTGATCACTGCGGTCGCGCACCACCGCCGACGGGTGCACGGTGGCCACCACCATCGGTCGCTGCCGCACCCGCAGCTCAACCTCCGCCGGCAGGTCGAGCACCTCGCCGCGCCCGGTGGAGACCCGAAACGCCGTTCCCAGCAAGGCTTGGGCCGCGGTCGCGCCCAGGCACACGATCACCTGCGGCCGCACCGCCTCGATCTCGGCGATCAGCCAGGGCCGGCACGCGACGACCTCGGTGCGGCTGGGCTTCTGGTGGATCCGCCGCTTAGTCTCCTTGCGGGTGAACTTGAAGTGCTTGACGGCGTTGGTCTGATAGGTGCGCTCCGGGTCGATGCCGGCCGCGTCGAGGGCGCGGGCCAGCAGCCGCCCGGCCGGACCGACAAAGGGATGCCCTTGGCGGTCCTCCTGATCACCGGGCTCCTCGCCGATCAGCATCAGCGGTGCATCGCGGGGACCTTCGCCGAACACGGTCTGGGTGGCGTTCTCATAGAGCGTGCAGCCCCGGCACCCGCTGGCGGCGTGCCGCAGCGCCGGCAGCGTCCGATTCTCCGGCAGGTAGCGCCCCGCCCCCGGCACTTTGGTGGTCGCCATCGTCGGGCCTCGGGCTTACGCGGCGAACTCGGGCGCGACTTCGGATTCCCAGAAGTCGAAGAACCGGTCCTGGTCGGGCCCGATTTGTTGGACATACACCTCGTCGAAGCCGGCCTCGGTGAAGTCGCGGATCCGGTCGAGGTACAGCTTGGCGTCTGGGCCGCAGGGCACCGCCTGCTCCACCGCGGAGTCCGGAACCAGGCTGGACGCCTGTTCGAAATGCGTTGGGGTGGGCAGTATCTGACCAAGTTCGCCGGGCAGCTGTTCGGTGGACCACAGTTCGTGGGCGGTGCGCAGGCCGTCATTCTTGCTGCCGGCGTAGCACACCTTGAAGCCAGCTTGGGTGGGTTTACCGGCCCCGCCGGCGTCGCGAAATTCCGTGACCAGTTCGGCCGAGGGCATGGTGCACACAAACCCGTCGCCGATCCGCCCGGCCAACTGTGCGGCGGCCGGCCCGTACCCGGAGATGTAGATCGGCGCCGGCTCGGGCGGCAGCGTGTACAACCGAGCGTTTTCCACCGTGTAATACCGGCCGCGGTGGTTGACCTGTTCGCCGGTGAACAGGTCCTTGATCACCGCCACCGCCTCCTCGAGCATGTCGCGCCGCACCGCCGACGTCGGCCAGTGCTGGCCGGTGATGTGCTCATTCAACGCCTCCCCGGTGCCCACCCCTAACGCGAAGCGGCCCTCGAGCTGGGCGGCGCTGGTGGCGGCCGCCTGCGCGACGACCGCCGGGTGGATGCGCATGATCGGACAGGTGACGGCGGTGGTGACCGGCAGCGAGCACGCCTGAGACAGCGCCCCGATGACCGACCAGACGAACGGGCTGTGGCCCTGCCGGTCGGTCCACGGGTGGAAGTGATCCGAAATCCACAGCCGTTGGAACCCGGCGGCCTCGGCCCGAACCGCTTGACGGACCAACTCGTTGGGATGGAATTCCTCGCAGGACAAAAAGTAGCCGAGTGTCGTCATGACCTGGGGCATACCCCGCGTGCCCGCGATTAATCGCCGCGGCCGGCGGGTAGCCCACGGACGTCCGAGAAATACCGCAACGGATGGGAGACCGCGATGACTGCAGAAACCGGTCAGGTCACCGGAACCAAGGACCGCGACTACGACCTGATTTGGTTCGTCGAGACCTGCCTGGACAACGCGCTGCGGATGGACACCTACATCGCGGACGCGGACCGCACCGGCGACGCCGAATTGGCCGACCTGTTCCGGCGCGCCCAAAACGCCAGCCGCAAGGGCGCCGAAGAGGGCAAGTCGCTGCTCACCCAACGGCTGCGCGGCTGACCAGCATGCCGGACCGGGCCGCTGCTGCGGGGCTGCGCCGTCGTTGCCACCGCGGCCGCCCTGGGCGCCGCGGGCTGTTCGTCGCCGGGCGCCACGCTGGAGCGCTCCCCCGAGGTGGTGGTGACCGCGCTTGAGGCGCCCCTGCACGGCCCGGTCTGGTCCTATCGGCGGCACACGCTGGTGGGGCTGACCGACGATCACCGAGTGGCCGAGGTCGCCAACCCGGCCCGACCGGATGCGATCCGCACCCGGGTGTCGGCGCCGATGGACGCCGGGCGCAACCTGCAGATCAGCCAGAAGGACGACGCGACGGTGTTCGTGCCGCGGCCCCAGCACGGCACCGTCGCCGTCGTCGACCTGGCCAGCCTGACCGTCCTGGAGGAGTTCGATGCTGGACCGGCACCGGCCTACCTCTCCGAGGACGCCGGGCAACGGGTGCTACTGGCGTTGGCCGCCGACGGATCGTCGGTGACCCCGGTGGATCAGTACGGCTGGAAGAAACTGCCCACCGCGACGATCGACGGCGCCCCGGCAGAGTTCATTGACGGCGCCAACCGCGGCCGCGCGATCGACTACCACCTGTACGGACCGTCGGGAATCCACTACTACAAGGGGCCGTCGTCGCCGCCCAAGGAGCGCGGCAGCCTGGCGATGGACGTCGTCGCCGCCGCCGGTGACGGCACCAAGGTGACCCGCAGCTACGTCGCCGCCCGCGACCAGGGGGTGCTGTACGCGGTGGATTCCGGCCGGGGCGGCGAGGGCCTGGAAGTGGCGGGCACGGCCCGGTTACCGTCGGCGCCGATCCGGTATCTGGGCACCGATGACACCCGGGTGTACGCCGCCACCGACCACGACGTGGTGGTGTTCGAGGCGGCCAGCGTCACCGGCTACCGGCAGCACACCATCCCGATCGTTTCGGTGATCGACTACCGCAGCGGACTACCGGCCGGGGCGAAGTCGGCGCCGCTGTCCGGGATGGCGGTCGGCCCGCACCGGGTGTACCTGACCCTGACCGGGCAGGCGCATCTGGTCAGCGTGACCAAGCCGCGGTTGTGAGGGAGGTCCGATGAGCGCCGCGCCACAACAGCACGAGGCCACGATCAGCATCGACGATGACGTGGCGGTGCTCACCGAGCAGATCGACGCGCTCAAGCGCCTGGCTGAGCAGGACACGGTGAGCGCCGAACAGATCTACGACATCAGCATCCGGTGGGGCACCGCCCTGGCCGGGCGGCTACCCCGGCTGGTCTACTACAGCTCGCTCGGGGCGCTCGCCGACACCGACCAGCGACGGTTTGGGGAACTGTGCGACGAACTTTCGGCGCTGACACCGCTGGTCACCAAGTGGGGGCTGGCTCGTCCCGTATTGCCCGAGACGCCGACCGCTTCCGCCGGCTGAGCGAAGGGAGAACACCGATGGCACAACACGACGCGTCGTCCCCGTACCAGCCCGACCCCGGCGATGCGGTGAACCCGGATGTCGCCGCGGGCGTCGGCGCGGAGGACGTCGACGAGGAACGGATCGGCCTGGACCCGCTCGAAGAGGGCATGGATCCCCCGGAACGCTGGACGGGCAGCGACCGGTTCGGGGTGAGCGCCGACGAACAACGCGACGGCGAAAGCCTGGAGCAACGGCTCGAGCAGGAGGAGGCCGACGTCTGGGTCGACGAACCCCAGCAGCCCCAGCCCGACCTGAGCCGGCAACAAGCCGACGAGGCCGGCGGCTCGGTGGCCCGCGGGCTGCGCGCCCCCGACGACGCCGGATGAAGCTGGCGCCGATTGTGCGGCGGTTTCATACGCGATATGCCTGGCAGACTTAGGGATTCGCACAGTCACGAACGCTCTGGCCCACGACGACTCCGCTACCCGCGCGGCCCGGTCGTTTGGACTGCCGACGCGCCGATCTCCTGCACCAGCCCCGAGCAAAAGGCGGGCAGGTCATCGGGTTTGCGGCTGGACAGCAGTGTCGACGGGCCAGCATCGCAGCGGACGAACTCGGCGTCGACCCAGTCCCCGCCGGCGTTGCGGATGTCGGTCTGCAGACTGGGCCACGACGTGATCCGGCGACCGGCAACGACATCCGCCTCGATCAGCGTCCACGGCCCATGGCAGATCACCGCCACCGGCTTACCCGCATTGAAGAACTCCTTGACGAAGGCCACCGCGCGCGGAACGGTGCGCAGCTGGTCGGGGTTGGCCACCCCGCCGGGCAGCACCAGCGCGTCGAAATCGTCGGCGGACACGTCGTCGACCACTCGGTCGACGTCGAATTGGTCTCCGCGATCGAGGTGGTTGAACGCCTGCACGGTCCCGGTATCCGTCGACACCAACGTCGCTTCTGCGCCGGCGGCGGTGACCGCCTGCCACGGGTCGGTGAGCTCAACCTGTTCGGCGCCCTCCGGCGCGACCAGAAACGCGACCTTGCGGCCCTGTAGCGGTGTGGACATGAGATCCCCTTATCTGTGTGTGGTCTCGCAAGGGAATACCCGACTATCGGCGCAACTAACCGGTAGCGGGCGCGTCGCCGGGCTGAGCGGTGCCCGGTGGACCGCCAGTGCTATCACCGGCGGTATCAGGTTGCCGCAGTGCGGATTTGGTGATCATCCACAGTTGCCGATTCATCCACAAATTCGCGCTTCCGACCTGACATTCGCACATTTGTTCGGTAGACTCTGTGGTATGACTCACACGGATCAGGTGCTCCTCCCCGCACAAGCGGCACGCGCCCAGATCCGCGCCGACCTCGACCTCATCGACGCCGCCCACGCACGGTTGCGCGCCGCCGACACCGACCTAGTAGGCAACGCGTTTCGCGTCGAAATGGCCGACCGGCTCGAAACCCAACACCGCCTCAACCGCGGCCTGTCCTACCGGGTGTTCGGCGAAATCGCCGACCCCGCCGACGGACCCCTGGACCCCGCCCTACCCCCAGCGCTCAGCATCCAAGACCTGCTCTGGAAACGGCTGCGCATCCCCCGCCCCGAAATCCGGCGCCGCTTCCGACTGGCCGCCCGCATCTGCCCGCGCCGCAGCCTCACCGGACCACCCCTACCCCCCGAACTACCCGAGCTCGCCGACGCGGTCGCAGCCGGACACCTCGGCGACGACCACATCACCGCCATCACCAAAGCCCTCGACCACCTCCCGACCACCACCACCCCCGACCAACACGACACCGCCCAACACGCCCTGGTCGGCCACGCCAAACACCAAGACGCCCCCTTCGTGACCGCCGTCGGCAACGCCATCCGCGACGTCCTCAACCCCGACGGCGACTACACCGACGACGACCGCGCCCGGCGGCGCAGCCTCACGCTGGGCCCACAAGGCGTCGACGGCATGAGCCGGCTCACCGGCTGCCTAGACCCCGAACCCGCGCCTACCTCGAAGCCATCTTCGCCGCCGTACGCCCCGGCCACCACCAACCCCACACCCCAACAGATGGCGCCCAGCCCCGCGACCTGCGCACCGCCGCACAACGCCGCCACGACGCCCTCAAACTCGCGCTACGCCACGCCCTGCAAACCCAACGCCTCGGCACCCACCGCGGCATACCGCTCACCGTCATCGCCACCACCACCCTGGCCGACCTCAACCAAGCCATCCACGCCACGACCAACCCGAATATCCCCATGCCACCGCCCGCGCGCACCGGCGGCGGCTCACCGGCTGCCCATGCGCGACCTGATCCGCATGGCCGCCAACTCCATCCACTACCTCG
>PPEA01000427.1 GCA_002967005.1 Mycobacterium talmoniae | reverse complement strand
CGGCCGGGGCACTGCGCACCACGTCGGCGGCTTCGGCGCCGGGCACGAACGGCAGCGGCGCCTTGTGCTGGTAGAGGCCACGGGACTGCAGCGCATCGGGAAACGCCACCCCGGCGGCGTGGACCTCGACGACGACCGCACCGGCGCCGTCCGGTTCGTCGAGGTCAACCACCTCGACCGCGTCGGGACCGTCGAGCCGGGAAATCTGCACCGCGCGCATCGCAACCCTTTCTCAAGCAACCTGTTGCCAGAACGCTAGCCCACCGGGTTTAGACTCGCCGGACGGCCACCGTCGCCGCAGGGAGGGGCAGCGGTCATGATTTCTGCACGGGCCACACGCACGCACGCGTTTTCTGATGCGCTGCCGCCGAGCCGCACCCTGGCGGTCCGCGCCGCGGACGGCACCGCCTTGCACACCGAGGTGTTCGGCCCGCCGGACGGGTACCCGATCGTGCTGGCGCACGGCATCACCTGCGCGGTGCGGGTCTGGGCGTATCAGATCGCCGAACTGGCCGCCGACTACCGGGTGATCGCCTACGACCACCGCGGCCACGGGCGCAGCGGCGTCCCCCGGCGCGGCGGCTACAGCCTCAACCACCTCGCATCGGATCTGGACGCCGTGCTGGAGGCCACCCTCAGACCGCACGAGCGCGCCGTCATCGCCGGGCACTCGATGGGCGGCATCGCCATCAGCTCCTGGTCGGAGCGTTACCCGAACAAGGTGCCGCACCGCGCCGACGCGGTGGCGTTGATCAACACCACCACCGTCGACCTGCTGCGCGAGGTGGACCTGTTTCGGGTGCCGTCGCCGCTGGTGGAGGCTCGGGTGCGGGCGGCCCGACGGATCCTGCTCACCTTCGGCGCCGCCCCGGTCGTCGGTCCCGCGGCGCCGGCCATTCGGCAGTTCGTGACGATGATGGCGGTGGGCCGCCACGCCGATCCGGCGGTCGCCGCGTTGATTTACGAGCTGTTTGCCGAGACGCCGGCGACCAGCCGCGGTAACTGGGCGCGGGTGCTGGTCAACGCGCTCGGGCCGCGCCACATCAGCCTGCGGGGTTTGACGGTGCCCACCCTGGTCATCGGCAGCACCGGGGACCGGTTGTTGCCGATCGTCGCGTCGCGCCGGATCGCTGCGGACGCACCGAATCTCACCAAATTCGTCGAATTGCCCGGCGGGCATTGCTCGATTCTGGAGCAGCCCCGCGCGGTCAACCGGGAGCTGCGCGACCTGATCGAATCTGTCGCTCGCGGTCAGCGACGCGAGATCAGTTCCTAACCGCGCCGAATGTGGGCTTGGGTCACGCCGTGTGGCGATCTGCGTGCCTTAACTCCACACTCGGCGCCGTTAGGGCGCCATGGTGACCCAGTCCGGGAACCCGGTCGGGTCGTGGCGGCCCAGCACGCCGTGTTCATACAGTCCCCAGCCCTCGACCGGGTCGCCGTGGCCGTCGCGGCACACCGCCCGCCCCACGTGGTCGATCATTCCGAAGCTGGTGCGGGCGACGATCGCGGGATCGGTCATGTCGTAGGTCAGCCGCTGGCTAAACTTCTCGCCCTTCCACATGCCGTGCAGCCAATCGGAGTCGCCGCCGTAGCCGCCGCCGACGTGGATCGGCACCGGCAGTTTGGATTCCACCTCGAAGTGCACCGGGATGCCGTCGGGACGGGTGGCTTCGATGGTGGCGCCCGTGGCGATCCGGGTGCCGGGCCGGTAGCGGGTGGACACCCGCGGCCAGCCGAGTTGTTCGACGCGACCATCACGCCAGATCCGGGTGCAGTCGTTGAGGGTGCGAAACCCGTTGGGCTCCTCCTGGATGATCATCACGACGGCGAAGTCGTCGAAGGCGATCGGCACGTACAGCCACCACATGCCCTCGAACGGCGGGTCGGCGGGCCGTCCGGCCGGCTCGGCCTCACCGACCGGCCGGATACCCCAGGACCGGTCACGCGAGCCGATCCACACCGACGGGTCGACGGTGATCTCCTCGCCGTCGATCGCGATCTTCCCGCTCCAGGCGCCCAGTTGCGCGAAGCGTTGGGCGTCCAGCGTGACCCGGTTACCGGACCGCAGCATGTGCGGCTGCTCCTGCACCACGTCGAACAGCCCCTGCCAGCGCAGGTCGACGGCGATGCCCTCGGTTTCCTCCAGGATCACCCGCAGGCTGCGCAGCGGTTCGACGACCTCGATGCGGTAGGCGCCCACGTGCGGGTTGAGTCGGTCTTGGTCGATGGTGTCGGACAGCTGGACCGCGGTTTGGACATCCCCGCGCCGCACCAGCACGAAGGCGTCCTTGACGCCCAAGTTCGGGTAGTAGCCCATTCCGGTGATGACGAAGATGTCCCCGGTGCGGTCGTGGGCGTTGAGGTAGGAGCGGTCGTAGAAGTTGCGGTCGGAGGAGCCCGGCCAGGCGATCGGCTGCGGCAACTGGTGAACCGGGTATTCGTCGAGCGGTCCAAGCATCAGCGATCCTCTCCGATAAGCCGTTTGAGCAATCCCGCGTGGTAGAACAGGGACTCCACATCGTCGGGTTTGTCCACCTCGCCGAAGTGCACCCGGCGGGCCCCGGTGCGCATGAACACGCACGCCCACATCACGCCGGAGTACACGTAAAACCAGTGCAGGTCCCCGAGTTCGGCGCCGGTCAGCTCCTGATAGGTGGTCCGCACGTCGTCCTCGGCCATCACATCGGGCAACCCGGGTAACCCGGCCAGCCCGGCCAGCTCTTCAAAGACCATGTGGGCAAAGATCATCCACGCCACGTCGAGTTCGCGTGGCCCCAGCGTCACCATCTCCCAGTCCAGCACCGCCACCGGCGCGAAATCGCGGTACAGCACGTTGCCGATCCGGGCGTCCCCCCAGCACAGCACCGACTCGCCGGCGGCCACCTCGCCCGGCCAATGGGCCTCCAGCCAGTCGAAGGTGCGTTCCAGCAGCGGCGAGCGACCGATATCGGGCACCGCGAACTCGTACCAGGACCGCACCCAGTTGAAGTGGCGGCGCAGCGCGGTATCTCCGGAACGGTCCTCATCTAAGAAGTCGAATGTCTTGTCCGGGTGGGGGATCGCGTGCAGCAGGGCCAGCGCCCCGATGGTGGAGTCCTGCAGTTCGCGCCGCCGCTGCACGGGCGCGTCGGCGAACCAGTTGTCGCCGAAGGTGTAGGGCATCACGTCGGGCGGCACCACACCGTCGACGTGGTCCATCAAGAAGAACGGCTTGCCCAGCACGTCGCCGGTGGTCTCGATCCACCGCACCCGCGGCACCGGAACATCGGTGAGTTCGCCGACCCGCCGCATGACCTCGAATTGGTGGTCGAGGCGATAGCTGGGGAACACCGGTACGTCCTCGGTGGTGGGCGCCACCCGCGCCACCCAGCGCTGCTCGATCGGGCCGCCGTCATCCCAGCGGCCCGTCAAAATGAGGGTTTCCGACGACATCCCGTTGGCGTCCACGCCGCTTTCGACGGTCACCTCCGGGGTGACCCCGCCGGGCAGGACGGTGGACAGCCATTGCGACATCACGGCGGGCACGGCGGTGACGTCGCGGCTGGAGCGTTGGAGTCGGCTGACGTCCTCGACAGCCCGTTGATCGGCCACGTCTCTTCCTTCGCCACGCAATTACGATACGATCGGTAGCGTTATGAAAGCAGACCCGTCCATCGTTGACAAGGCCCCAGCCGCCGGTCGACCGCGCGATCCGCGGATCGACGCGGCGATCCTGCAGGCGACGGCGGACCTGCTGGCCGAAATCGGCTATGCCAATCTCACCTTGGCCGCCGTCGCCGAACGGGCGGGGACGACGAAATCTGCGCTGTACCGCCGGTGGTCGAGCAAGGCCGAGTTGGTGCACGAGGCCGCGTTTCCCGTTGCGCCCACCGCGTTGGCGGCCCCGGCCGGTGATATCGCGGCGGATGTGCGGGCCATGATCGCGGGCGCGCGGGATGTGTTCACCAGCCCGGTGGTGCGCGCGGCGCTGCCCGGGCTGGTCGCCGACATGACCGCGGACCCCGAGCTCAACGCCCGGGTACTGTCGCGGTTTGCCGGGCTGTTCGATGCGGTGCGGGTGCGGTTGCGCGAGGCGATCGCGCGTGGGCAGGTGCATCCCGAGGTGGACCCGGATCGGTTGGTGGAGGTGATCGGGGGAGCGACGCTGCTGCGGCTGCTGGTGCGCCCCGACGAGGAACTCGACGACACCTGGGTGGAGCAGACCACCGCCATCGTCGTGCGCGGTGTGATGGCATAGGGGCCATGGCCACACCGCAACCGTTCCCCACCGACTGGCGCAGCGCACTGGTGTTGGTGCCGCATCCCGACGATCCCGAATACGGGATGGCCGCCGCGGTGGCGAAATGGACGACGGCGGGCAAGACGGTGCGCTACGCGCTGGCCTGCCGCGGCGAGGCCGGGATCGCCGGCATGGAACCGGAGCGGGCCGGCCCGATCCGAGACGCCGAGCAGCGGCGGGCGGCGGCGATCGTCGGGGTCGACGACGTCGACTTCTGGGATTTCCCGGACAGCAATATCCGGAACACCGCCGAACTGCGGGCCAAGATCGCCTCGGTCATCGGCGAGACGAAACCCGATGTGGTGCTGACGATCTACGGCGGCCCGGAGTTCGCGCCGGGGATGCCGAACCAGCGCGACCACATCGAGTTCGCCGCCGCGGTCACCGCGGCCTACGACGCGCTGCCCGACCCGCCGCGCTGGCTGTTTCAGGGCGGACCGCAGCCCACCCACGTCGAAACCGTGGACGGCTACATCGATGTCGCCGTCGCCGCGCTCGCCGCCCACCAGGTCTACCTCTCGGTGCTCGACCCGCACACCCCGGTGCAAGAGCAGGCCCGCCGGGTCCTCGACATGACGACGCCGAGCGTCTCCGGGGGCCGGGTGGCGGGATTCCTACTGGAACGGAGCACGGACCAATGACGGGTGCACTTGACGGACGGGCCGCGATCGTGACCGGGGCCAGCCGCGGGTTGGGCCGGGCGCATCGCGCTGGCGTTGGCGGCC
>PPEA01000426.1 GCA_002967005.1 Mycobacterium talmoniae | reverse complement strand
GGCTGGCCGAGATCGGCGACCTGGCCCGCGGCCCGCGGGAGGCGATCATCGCCTGCTACGCCACGATGGAACGGGAACTGGCCCGGGTCCCCGACGCCGTCCCCCAGGACTGTGACACCCCGTCGGAGGTGTTGGCCCGCGCCGTCGACCACCACGCGCTGCACGCCGATAACGCGGCGCGGCTGGTGAGCCTGTTCACCGAGGCGCGATTCAGCCCCCACGTGATGAACGAGGGGCACCGCGAAGCCGCGGTCCGCGTGCTTCGGCTGGTGCTGGCCGAACTTCCGCGGGGCGCACCGTGACCCGGCTGGTGGTCTTGGGTCTGGGCCTGGTCGCCGGGGCCGAGCTGCTGATGCTGGTGGTGCAGCAACGCCGCTATGTGCTGGCGATCTCCGGGGTTTCGGTCGGGTTGGTGCTGCTCGGATTTCGCCGCCTGCTGGCCCGCGACCTGGCGCCGGACACGCTGTCGCCGGACGCCACCGTTGGTGATTCATTGCGGCACTGGGTATCCCGGACCGAGACGCTGATCCACTGGTCGGAGGCAACCCGGCGGGACTGGGACCGGCACTGGCGGCCGATGCTGGCCCGACGCTACGAAAACGCGACCGGCCAGTCCCGCGCGAAGGACCTGACCGCGTTTACCGCCACCGGCCGAATGCTGTTCGGCGACGAGCTGTGGCAGTGGGTGGATCCGAGCAACGTCGCCGACAGCGGCGCCGCGGAACCCGGGCCGGGCCGCGCGGTGCTCGAGGAGATTCTGCGGCGATTGGAGCAGGCGTGACCGGGGGTGTGGCGAAGCCGGCGGCGGCGACCACCGCGCACTGCGAGGCGGTGCTCGACGAGATCGAACGCGTCGTGGTCGGCAAACGGTCCGCGCTGAGCCTGATCCTGATCGCGGTGCTGGCGCGCGGCCACGTGCTGATCGAGGACCTGCCCGGGCTCGGCAAAACCCTGATCGCGCGGTCCTTCGCCGCGGCGTTGGGGCTCGGCTTCACCCGGGTGCAGTTCACCCCGGATCTGCTGCCCGCCGACCTGCTGGGGTCGACCATCTACGACATGCAGTCGGGCCGTTTCGAGTTCCGGCGCGGACCGATCTTCACCAACCTGCTGCTCGCCGACGAAATCAACCGGACCCCGCCGAAGACCCAGGCGGCCCTGCTGGAGGCGATGGCCGAAGGCCAAGTCAGCATCGACGGCCAAACCCACCGGCTGCCAGCGCCGTTCATCGTGCTGGCGACCGACAACCCGATCGAGTACGAGGGCACCTACCCGCTGCCCGAGGCCCAGCTGGACCGGTTCGCGGTCCGGCTGGAATTGCGGTATCTGTCCGAACGCGACGAGACGTCGATGCTGCGGCGCCGGCTGGACCGCGGGTCGGCCGAGCCCACCGTCAACCAGGTCGTCGACGCCCACGATGTGGTGGCCATGCGCGAATCGGTGGAGCAGGTCAGCGTCCACGAGGATGTGCTGCACTACGTGGTGTCGCTGGCGACCGCCACCCGGCATCATCCGCAGGTGGCGGTGGGCGCCAGCCCCCGCGCGGAACTCGACCTGGTGCAGCTGGCCCGGCCCGGCGCTGCTGCAGGGCCGCGACTACGTGATCCCCGAGGACGTCAAGGCGCTCGCGGTGCCGACCGTGGCGCACCGGATCACCTTGCGGCCCGAGATGTGGGTGCGGCGCATCCAGGGCTCCGACGTGGTGGCAGAACTGTTGCGGCGCTTACCGGTTCCTCGGGCCCACGGCACCACGCAGTAACCGGCGGCGCGCGTGATCGAAACCGGGAGGTGGACGTCGAGTTGCGGTGGCGCGCCGCGCCGCTGGCCCTGGCCCTCGCCAGCTGCGCCGCGGCGGCCCTGGCGCTGGCGGTGATCGCCGTCCGCTGGCAGCTCATCGCGTTCGCCGCGCCGCTGCTCGGGGTGCTGGCGTCGACTCCCTGGCAACCGCCGGCCCCGAAATTCCGGGTGCGGGCGCGGCCCGCGGCGCAGCGCTGCTTTGAAACCGAGCAGACGCAACTGACCCTCGAGTCGACCACCGAACCCGCCGGTGCCGCCGGGCAATTGACCGCCCTGGCCGACGCCGAGATGCGGCTGGAGGCCCTCGAGGACTCCGGGGTGGGCCGGCAGACGGTGGCCGCGGTCG
>PPEA01000425.1 GCA_002967005.1 Mycobacterium talmoniae | reverse complement strand
CCGCGCCCAGCACCGCCCCGCGCCAGCCGCCCGGCGCCCAGCGCGGCCTCGATGATGGCGTCCTTGGAGTAGAAGCCGGCGAACGGCCAGATCCCGATGATCGCCAGGTAGCACAGCCCGAACGTGACGAACGTGACCGGCAGGATGGTGCGCAGACCGCCGTAGCGGCGCATGTCCTGTTCGTCGTCCATGGCGTGGATGACCGCGCCGGACCCCAGGAACAGGCCGGCCTTGAAGAAGCCGTGGGTGAGTAGGTGCAGGATTGCGAACGCGTAGCCGGCCGCGCCCAGCCCGGCCGCCAACACCATGTAGCCGATCTGGCTGATCGTGGAGGCCGCCAGCGCGCGTTTGATGTCGTCTTTCGCGCAGCCGACGATCGCCCCGAACAGCAGGGTGACCGCACCGACCAACACCACCGCCAGCCGGGCATCGGCGGACAGGTCATACAGCGGGCCCGACCGCACGATCAGGTACACCCCGGCGGTGACCATGGTGGCGGCGTGGATCAGCGCCGACACCGGGGTGGGGCCCTCCATCGCGTCGAACAACCAGGCCTGGATCGGCACTTGGGCCGATTTGGCGCAGGCGCCCACCAACATCAGCAGCCCGATCACGGTGGTCATCGCAGTGGGTCCGGTGTCCCGAGCGGCGGCGAACACCCCGTCGAACTGCAGGGTGCCGAAGCTGGCGAAGATGGCGAACATGGCCAGCGCCAACCCGACGTCGCCGACCCGGTTGGACACGAACGCTTTCTTGCCGGCGGTGGCCGCCGAGGGCCGCTGAAACCAGAACCCGATCAACAGGTAGGACGCCAGGCCCACCCCTTCCCACCCGACGTAGAGGCCCAGGTAGTTGTCGGCGACCACCAGCAGCAGCATGGCCGCGACGAACAGGTTCAGGTAGGCGAAAAACCTTCTGCGGTCGGGATCCTCGGCCATGTAGCCGATCGAGTAGATGTGGATCAGCGACCCGACACCGGTGATCAACAGCACGAAGCAGATCGATAGCTGATCGATCTGCACCCCGAAGTCGATCTGCAGCCCGGCGACGGGCACCCAGCTGAACAGGTTCGGGTGTACGCTGCGCTGGGCCTCGGACCGGTGCAGCAGGTCGACCAGCAGCGCCATACCCGCCGCGAACGACGCCAGCACCGTGGCGCAGCCCAACAGGTGCCCCCACCGGTCGGTGCGTCGGCCCCCGACCAGCAGGATCAGCGCACCCGACGCGGGTAGCGCCACCAGCAGCCAGCTCAGATGTGTCACGCGGTTAGCCTTTGAGGAGGTTGACGTCGTCGACCGAGGCCGACCGGCGGGCACGGAAGATGGTCATGATGATGGCCAGCCCGACCACCACTTCGCAGGCCGCGACCACCATGGTGAAAAACGCCACCATCTGGCCGTCGAGATGCCCATGCATGCGGGCGAAGGTGACGAACGCCAGGTTCACCGCGTTCAGCATCAGCTCGATGCACATGAACATCACAATCGCGTTGCGCCGCAACAGCACACCGGCGGCGCCGATGGTGAACAACAGCACCGACAGATATAGGTAATTCGCGGGATTCACGGCCCCTCCTTTTTCCCGGCATCACCGTTCGCGCCGACGGTGCGATGTTGCAGCACCTGTGGCACCGACAGTTTCGAGTAGGAACCGTCGGGCAGCCGCGCGGCCACATCCACCGCGTTATGCCGGGCGTAGACGCCCGGACCGGGCAGCGGGGTGGGGTAGCGGCCGTGCTGGAAGCGCTCGATGGACAGCTGGCGCTGGGTTTTGCGTGCGGCGAACCGTTCGCGGTGCGCCAGGATCATCGCCGCGACCGCCGCGGTGATCAGCAGTGCGCTGGTCAACTCGAAGGCCCATAGGTAACGGGAGAAGATCAGCGCCGCCAAACCTTCGACGTTGCCGCCGGCGTTGGCGGCCGCCAACCCGATGAAATCCATGCTGACACCGCCGATCCCGGCGATCAGCAGGACCCCGAACCCGACGCCGGCCAGCACGGCGGCGGTGCGTTGCCCGCGCAGCGTTTCGGTCAGCGACTCCGTCGAATCCACCCCGATCAGCATCATCACGAACAGGAACAGCATCATCACCGCGCCGGTGTAGACGACGACCTGCACCACGCCGAGGAACATTGCGTCCTGGACGAAATAGAACACCGCCAGGATCAGCATGGTCATCGCCAAAAACATCGCGGAATACATGGCTTTGGCGGCCATCACCACCCCCAGTGCACCGATCACCGCCACCGCGCCCAGAATCCAGAACGTCACCGCCTCACCGGTGGAGGTGTGGGTGAGGACGTCGGTGGTCGGGTTGGCGGCCAACAGCGCGGAGGAGATCATGGGGTCTCGCCGGTGGTGGTCTGCTCCGCGAGCAGGTCGCGGATATCGGTTGTGTCGCGCAGGCCGTCGGCGGTGATATTGCCGAGGTAATAGTCGAAGTGGGTGGACCCGGGTGCCATCGGGTGCGGCGGTGCGGTCATGCCCGGTTGCAGCGGCGCCAGCAGCCGCTCCCGGTCATAGATGAGGTCGCCGCGGTTGTCATCGGCCATCTCGTAGTTGTTGGTCATGGTCAACGCACGGGTGGGGCAGGCCTCGATGCAATACCCGCAGCCGATGCAGCGCAGGTAGTTGATCTGGTAGACGCGGCCGTAACGCTCCCCTGGAGAGAACCGTTCCTCGTCGGTGTTGTCGGCGCCCTCGACGTAGATCGCGTCGGCCGGGCAGGCCCAGGCGCACAATTCGCAGCCGATGCACTTTTCCAACCCGTCCGGATAGCGGTTGAGTTGGTGACGGCCGTGCCAGCGCGCCGCCACCGGACCCGGCTTTTCCGGGTACTCCTCGGTGATCGGCCGTTTGAACATCGCGGCGAACGTGACACCGAATCCAGCGACGGCGTCGAGTGACTTGCGGATGAAATTAGCCACGGCCCTCCTCCTTGCTGACGCCGACCGGGGTGCGCCCCGGCAGCGGTGGCGTCGGGAACATCCCGGCCGATTCCGCGTCCCGCGCGGTGACCTCGGCGCGCCCGACACCCAACGCGTTGAACCGGGTCCGCAGCACCAGCAGCGCGGCCACAGTGATGACCGCACCGGTGATCGCGAGCAGCAGCTGCCAGTGCGGGTAGCCCTGGTTGCCGACGCTGTGGATCACCGCCGCGACCATCACCCACACCAGCGCCACCGGGATGAGGATCTTCCAGCCCAGCGCCATGAACTGGTCGTAGCGCAGCCGCGGCAGGGTGGCGCGCAGCCACATGTACAAGAACATGAAGCCCCACACCTTGCCGACGAACCACAGCAGCGGCCACCAGCCGTGGTTGGCCGCCTCAATCATGTTGAACGGCCAGGGCGCGTGCCAACCGCCGAGGAACAGCGTCGCGGCCAACGCCGAGACGGTGGTCATGTTGATGTACTCGGCGAGGTAAAACATCGCGAACTTCAGCGACGAATACTCGGTATGGAAGCCGGCGACCAATTCACCTTCGGCCTCGGGCAGATCGAACGGCGCCCGGTTGGTTTCACCGACCATGGACACCAGGTAGACCAGAAACGACGGCAGCAGCAAAAACACGTACCAGATGCGGTCTTGGGCGGCCACGATCCCCGACGTCGACATGGTGCCGGCGTAAAGGAACACCGACGCGAACGCCAGCCCCATCGCGATCTCGTAGGAGATCACCTGGGCGGTGGACCGGATGCCACCGAGCAGCGGATAGGTGGAGCCCGACGACCAGCCGGCCAGGATGATCCCGTACACGCCGATCGACGACATCGCCAGGATGAACAGCACGGCGATCGGCAGGTCGGTCAACTGCAGCGTGGTGCGGTGCCCGAACACGCTTACCTCGGGGCCGAACGGGATCACCGCGAACGCGGTGATCGCCGGGATCACCGAGATGATTGGTGCCATCACGTAGATCGGATGGTCGACGTCGGCGGGGGTGATGCCCTCCTTGAGGGCCAGCTTGATGCCGTCGACCAGGCTCTGCAGGTAGCCGCGGGGCCCGACTCGGTTGGGGCCGGGCCGCAGCTGCATCCGGCCCAGCACTTTGCGTTCGGCGATGATGGCCACCAGCACGGTCAGCACCAGGAACGCGAACACCGCCACCGCCTTGGCGGCCATCAGCCACCAGGTGTCGTTGCCGAAGGTAGTCATTCGCCCACCCCAATCCGCACCACCGCGCCTGCCGTCACCCCGAGCTGCCGGTGCACCGCCGAACCCGGTGAGTTCATCGGCAGCCACACCACCCGGTCCGGCAGCGCGGTGATGCGCAGCGGCAGGCTGATGCGCCGCGCGAGGTGCTGACGGTCACCGGATCGCCGTCGGCGGCACCGATTTCGGCGGCGGTGCCCGCCGACAGCCGCGCCACCGGGGTGCGTGCGGTTCCGGCCAGGTGGGGTTCGCCGTCCTGCAGCCGGCCGGCGTCCAGGCAGCATCCCGCCAGCTGCGGCCAGCCACCGCCTCCACCCGCACCCGGCTGCGGGGTCGGCTCCACGTCGACGGCCGGGTCGGCGGCCCTGGACCCGTCCCAGCCGCCCAACGCGATCAGTTCGTCGCGCGCGGCCGCGGCGGTGGCACGTTGAGTGAGTCGGTGCCCCGCGACATCGG
>PPEA01000424.1 GCA_002967005.1 Mycobacterium talmoniae | reverse complement strand
CGCCCCGCGTTCCCCGGCCCGACGCGGCACCCAGGCCAGCCGGGCCCCGGTGGCGTCGGCCAGCCGGGCGGCCGCCGACAGGCCCCCGGGCACCGCCGCCAGCCGCTCCCCGGCCAGGATCACCGCGCCGGGGGAGCGCAACGCGGCACCAATATCGCTGTCGGCCAGCCCGTTGAGCACCGCCGGTTCGGCGCCGGGCACCGTCGCCAGCAGCGTGCCCCCCATCTTGGCCAGGCCGCGGTCGGCGAACGGGCCGACCGCGTAGATGTGGGTCCGGTGCTTGCGGGCCGCCTTGCGCAACCGCAGGAACACGATCGGGGACTCTTCTTCCGGCTCGAACCCGACCAGCAGCACCGCCGGTGCGGTTTCGAGGTCCGCGTAGCGCACGTCGATGCGGCCGGCGACGCGGGCAGCCAGGAACGCGGCCTCCTCCGCCGAGTGTGGGCGGGCCCGGAAGTCGATGTCGTCGGTGCCCAGCGCGATCCGGGCGAATTTGGCGTAGCGGTAGGCATCTTCGGTCGTCACCCGGCCACCGACCAGCACCCCGGTGCGGGCGCCGGACAGACCGCGGGCCGCCAGCGCCAACGCGTTGGGCCACGAGGTGGGCACCAGCGCGCCGTCGGGGTTGCGGATCAGTGGGGTGCTGATCCGGTCGTCGGCGGTGGCGTAGGTGAACGCCCACCGGCCCTTATCGCAGTTCCATTCCTCGTTGACCTGCGGGTCGTCGCCGGCCATCCGGCGCAGCACCTTGCCGCGCCGGTGGTCGGTGCGCTGCGCGCATCCCGACGCGCAGTGCTCGCACGCGCTGGGGGCTGGAGACCAGGTCGAACGGTCGGGCCCGAAACCGGTAGGAGGCGCCGGTCAACGCGCCCACCGGGCAGATCTGCACGGTATTGCCGGAGAAGTAGGAGTCAAACGGCTCGTCGGTGTAGATGCCGACCTGCTGCAGCGCACCCCGTTCCAGCAACTCGATGAACGGGTCGCCGGCGATCTCCTTGGAGAACCTTGTGCAGCGGGCGCACAGGATGCAGCGGTCGCGGTCCAACAGCACCTGCGCGGAGATGTTGATCGGTTTGGGGAAGCGGCGTTTGGTGTCCTGGAAGCGGGTCTCGGGCCGCCCGTTGGTCATCGCCTGGTTCTGCAACGGACATTCGCCGCCCTTGTCGCACACCGGGCAGTCCAGCGGGTGGTTGATCAGCAGCAGCTCCATCACCCCGTGCTGGGCCTTGTCGGCGGCCTCCGAGGTGCGCTGGGTGCGCACCACCATGCCGTCGGTCGCGGCCACCGTGCACGACGCCATCGGTTTGCGCTGCCCCTCGACCTCGACCATGCATTGCCGGCACGCGCCCACCGGGTCGAGCAGCGGATGGTCGCAGAACCGGGGGATTTCCACACCGATCAGTTCGGCGGCGCGAATCACCAACGTGCCCTTGGGAACGGTGACCTCGGTGTCGTCGATGGTCAGCGTCACCATTTCCGGGCGGGCGGTGTCGCCGCCGGTGTGGCCTTCGGCCGTCTGGGTCACGCCGCACCTCCATTCGGTACGAACATGGTTGCGTTGGGGTCGAAGGGGCAGCCGCCCTGTTCGACGTGCGCGACGTACTCGTCGCGGAAATACTTGATCGACGACTGCACCGGCATCGCCGCGCCGTCGCCCAACGCGCAGAACGACTTTCCGAACAGCACGTCGGCGATGTCGAGCAGGGTGTCCAGATCCTCGGCGGTGCCGCGACCGGTTTCCAGCCGCTCGTAGATCGGGGCCAGCCAGTAGGTGCCCTCGCGACACGGGGTGCACTTGCCGCAGGATTCGTGCTTGTAGAACTGCGACCACCGCCGCGCCGCGCGCACCACACAGCTGGTGTCGTCGAAGATCTGCAGCGCCTTGGTGCCCAACATCGAGCCGGCCGAGGCCATACCCTCGTAGTCCAGCGGGATGTCGAGGTGCTCCTCGGTCAGGATCGGGGTCGACGACCCGCCCGGCGTCCAGAACTTCAGCCGGTGCCCGTTGCGCACCCCGCCGGCGTAATCGAGCAGTTCGCGCAGCGTGATGCCCAGCGGCGCCTCGTACTGGCCGGGCCGGTTCACGTGCCCGGACAGCGAGTACAGCGTGAAACCCGGTGACTTCTCGCTGCCCATCGACCGGAACCAGTCGACGCCGTACAGGATGATCGGCGGCACGCTCGCGATGGATTCGACGTTGTTGACCACGGTCGGGCAGCCGTACAGGCCGGACACCGCGGGGAACGGGGGCCGCAGCCGCGGCTGGCCGCGCCGGCCCTCCAGCGAGTCGAGCAGCGCGGTCTCTTCCCCGCAGATGTAGGCGCCCGCGCCGGCGTGCACCACCACGTCCAAATCGAAACCCGACCCGGCGATGTTGCGGCCCAAAAACCCGGCCGTGTACGCCTCGGCCACCGCGGCCTGCAGGCGACGTAACACCGGCAGGACCTCGCCGCGCAGGTAGATGAAGGCGTGCCGGGCGCGGATGGCGTAGCAGCAGATGGCGATGCCTTCGATCAGGGCATGCGGTGTCGCCAGCAGCAGCGGCATGTCCTTACACGTTCCCGGTTCGGATTCGTCGGCGTTGACGACCAGGTAGTGCGGTTTGGCCCCGGCGTCGGTGTCGTCCTGCGGGATGAACGACCATTTGGTCCCGGTCGAAAAGCCGGCACCGCCGCGCCCCCGCAGCCCGGAGTCCTTGACGGTGGCGATCACCGTGTCGGGATCCTTGTTCAGTGCCTCCTGCAGGGCCCGGTAGCCGTCGTGGCGCTGATAGGTCGCCAGCGTCCACGACTCCGGGTCGTCCCAATAGCGGCTCAGCACCGGGGTCAGCGGGGTCGCGTGAATCATCGGCGCCGCTCCTCCTCATCGCTGCGCTCTGCATCGTCGTCGGCGCGGATCACCACTGGTCGGCCCCGTCCGGCGCCGTTATGCCGTTTTGTTGGGCCACCCGCAGACCAGCCAAGGTGGGCGCCCCCGGCCCGCCCTGACCGGTGTCGGGCCGCTCGTCGGGGAACCCGGCCAGCACCCGTTCGGTGTGGCGGAAGCTGCACAGCGGCGCCCCGCGGGTGGGCGCCACGGCCTCCCCGGACCGCAGCGCGTCGACGAGGGCCCGCGCCGATTCGGGTGTCTGGCGGTCGAAGAACTCCCAGTTGACCATCACGACCGGGGCGTAGTCGCAGGCCGCGTTGCATTCGACGTGCTGCAACGTGACGCTGCCGTCGGCGGTGGTTTCATCGTTGCCGATGCCCAGATGCTCGGTGAGCGCGTCGAAGATCGCGTCGCCGCCCATCATCGCGCACAGCGTGTTGGTGCACACCCCGACCAGGTACTCGCCGGTCGGGCCGCGCCGGTACATGCTGTAAAACGACGCCACCGCAGCGACTTCGGCGCCGGTCAACCCGAGTTGCTCGGCGCAGAACGCCAATCCGGCCGGGGTCAGATAGGAATCTTCGGCCTGCACCAGGTGCAGCAGCGACAGGATCGCCGACCGGGCCGCGGGGTTGTTGCCGTCCTCGTCCGCCGGGTGGGCCGCGGTGTAGCGGTCGATGATCTGTTTGGCGTCGGCCCCCAACCGGGCCCGCACCTCCGCGGGATACGACCGGGGCGCGTCGGGGCTGCTTTCGAATTGGCCCGGTTCGTCGGGCGGCCGACCGAGTTGCAGGAAGATCCGCTCGCCGCCGGTGCCGGCGCTGGGTGCCGTCACCGGTCGACCCCACCCATGACCGGATCGATGCTGGCCACCGCGGCGATGACGTCGGCGACCAGGCCGCCTTCGCACATCGCCGCCACCGCCTGCAAATTGGTGAACGACGGGTCGCGGTAGTGCACCCGGTAGGGCCGGGTCCCGCCGTCGGACACCATATGCACCCCCAACTCGCCGCGCGGTGACTCGACCGGGACGTAGACCTGCCCCGCCGGTACCCGGATGCCCTCGGTGACCAGCTTGAAGTGGTGGATCAGCCCCTCCATGGAATGGCCCATGATCTTGGCGATGTGCTCGGGCGAGTTGCCCAGCCCGTCCGGGCCCAGCTTCAGGTCGGCGGGCCAGGCGATCTTGCGGTCGGCCACCCGCGTGGGACCGGGCGTCCCGAGCCTGTCGACGCACTGCTCGATGATCTTCAACGACTCCTTCATCTCCTTGATGCGAATCATGTAGCGGCCGTACGCGTCGCAACCGTCGTCGGTGATCACATCGAATTCGTAGTCTTCGTAGCCGCAATAGGGTTCGCTGCGGCGCACGTCGTAGGGCAACCCGGTGGCGCGCAGGATCGGGCCGGTGATCCCCAGTGCCATGCAGCCGGTCAAGTCCAGATAGCCGATGCCCCGGGTCCGGGCCTTCCAGATGTCGTTCTCGTTGAGCAGGTTGTCGATGTCGCGGAGCCGCCGCGGCATCAACTTGAGGAAGTCGCGCAGCTGGGGGAGGACGTCGTCGGGCAGATCCTGCGCCGCCCCGCCGGGGCGGATGTACTGGTGGTTCATCCGCAACCCGGTGATCGTCTCGAAGATGTTGAGCACCAGTTCGCGTTCCCGGAAACCCAGAAACATCGCGGTCATCGCGCCCAGTTCCATGCCGCCGGTCGCGATCGCGACCAGATGCGACGAGATCCGATTCAGCTCCATCAGCAGCACCCGGATCACGTTGACCCGCTCCGGGATCTCCTCGGTGATGCCGAGTAACTTCTCCACACCCAGGCAATAGGCGGTTTCGTTGAAGAACGGCGACAAGTAGTCCATCCGGGTCACGAACGTCACGCCCTGCGCCCAGGTGCGGTATTCCAGGTTCTTCTCAATACCGGTGTGCAGGAAGCCGATTCCGCATCGTGCTTCGGTGACCGTTTCGCCCTCGATCTCGAGGATCAGCCGCAGTACCCCGTGGGTGGACGGGTGCTGGGGGCCCATGTTGACCACGATGCGTTCGCTCGGGTCGGCGGTACGGGCCGCTTCGACGATCTGCTCCCAGTCCTGCCCGCCGGCCAGTATGGTGGTTTCGCTCATCAGTTGTAGGCCCTCCGCTCATCCGGCGGCGGGATCTGCGCGCCCTTGTACTGGACCGGGATCCCACCGAGCGGGTAATCCTTGCGCTGCGGGTGCCCCTGCCAGTCGTCGGGCATCTCGATGCGGGTCAACGACGGGTGGCCGTCGAAGATGATCCCGAAGAAGTCGTAGGTTTCCCGTTCGTGCCAGTCGGTGGTGGGGTAGATGGAAAACAGCGACGGGATGTGCGGATCGGCGTCCGGCGCGGCGACTTCCAGCCGGATACGGCGGTTATGGGTGATCGACTTGAGCGGGTAGACCGCATGCAGTTCGCGGCCCTGGTCCTCGGGGTAGTGCACCCCGCTGACACCCAGGCACAGTTCAAAGCGCAGCTCCGGTGCGTCACGCAGCTGTTGGGCGACCTGCGGCAGCTGGTCGCGGCGCACGTGCAGGGTCAGCTCATCGCGGAACACCACGACTTTTTCGACCGCGTCACTGAATTCGACGTCGACCCCGCTCAGGGCTTCGGCCAGCTGGTCGACCACCGCGTCGAAGTACCCGCCGTACGGGCGTGGGCTCTCGCCGGGAAGCGCGACCTCACGGACCAGCCGCCCGTAGCCGGACGTGTCACCGGTACCGGACACGCCGAACATGCCACGGCGAACCTCGATCCTCTCGTCGTGATCGCCGTGTCGGGTCACCGCAGCAGGCCCGTCATCTCGATCGTGGGCCGGGCGGCCAGGGCCGCCTCTTCGGCCGCGGCGACGGCCTGTTCCCGGTTGACCCCCAGCGGCATCTGCTGAATCTTCTCGTGCAGCTTCAGGATTGCGTAGAGCAGCATCTCCGGCCGCGGCGGGCACCCGGGCAGGTAGATGTCGACCGGGACCACGTGGTCCACACCCTGCACGATCGCGTAGTTGTTGAACATGCCGCCCGAGGACGCGCACACGCCCATGGCCAGAACCCATTTCGGCTCCGCCATCTGGTCGTAGATCTGGCGCAGCACCGGCGCCATCTTCTGCGACACCCGACCGGCGACGATCATCAGATCGGCCTGCCGCGGTGTCGCCGAGAACCGCTCCATGCCGAACCGGGCGATGTCAAACCGTGGGGCGGCCGTCGACATCATCTCGATCGCGCAGCACGCCAACCCGAACGTCGCCGGCCACAACGAGCCCTTGCGGACGTAGCCGGCGACCTTCTCCAGGGTGGACAGCAGGATTCCGCCGGGCAGTTGTTCTTCCAGGCCCACGGCTTACCTCAATCCCAGCTCAGGCCGCCGCGCCGCCACACGTAGGCGTAGGCGACGAAGACGGTCAGGACGAACAAGCCCATCTCGACCAGCGCAAACAACCCCAGCGCGTCGTAGCTGACCGCCCACGGATACAAGAACACGATCTCGATGTCGAAGACGATGAACAGCATCGCGGTCAGGTAGTACTTGACCGGGAATCGCTGCCCGGGGGTGGCGTGCGGACCGCTGACCGGCTGATCGATGGGTTCGATCCCGCATTCGTAGGCCTCCAGCTTGGCCCGGTTGTACCGGGACGGGCCGACGACTGCGGCGACCGCCACCGAGAACACCGCAAACGCGGCCGCGATCCCGCCGAGGACCAGGATGGGCAGGTAGAGATTCATCTCGTGCGTCGCTCTCTCGTGGGCTATCGATGTGAGCTCCCCCACAGCCTAGCGATCATTCGGCGGGCTATGCCACGTTTTCGTTAGGATCGTGGCGACGATTAACGGCGACCGGGTCTGCCGCGAAGAACCCACGGCGACACGGCAATTCGCGCTTTCGCGCGGGTTTGGCGAGCCGGTTGGGGGAGCGCGGTCAGCGCGCCGGGGTGCGCAGCAACCCGAGCACCGCCTGGCCCAGCCGGATCGGGTCCACCGGGTGCGGCACC
>PPEA01000423.1 GCA_002967005.1 Mycobacterium talmoniae | reverse complement strand
AGCGACTGGGACCTGGCCGTGTACTACCGGGGCGGTTTCGACCTGGCCGCGCTGCGCGCGCTGGGCTGGCCGGGTGAGGTGTCCGACCTGGGGGCCTGGGTGGCGGGGTGTTCAACGGCGGCGCGTGGCTGGTGATCGACGGCCGACCCGTCGACGTGCACTACCGCGACCTGGATGTGGTGGAACACGAACTGGCCGAAGCGCAGCAGGGCCGGTTTCACTGGGAGCCGCTGATGTTCCACCTGGCCGGCATCCCCAGCTACCTGGTGGTCGCCGAACTCGCCGTCAACCGGGTATTGCGGGGCCGGCTGCCGCGCCCGGACTACCCCGAGGCGCTGCGCCGCAGCGCGCCGCCGGTGTGGCGGAACCGGGCGGCGCTGACCCTGCGCTACGCCAAGGACAACTACGCCAGGCGCGGACAGGTCACCGAAGTCGCCGGCTTGCTGGCGACCGCCGCGATGGAGACCGCGCACGCGGTGCTGGCGGCGCGCGGCGAGTGGATCACCAACGAGAAGCGGTTGTTGCGGCGGGCCGGGCTGCGCGCGATCGACCCCATCATCGCCGGGCTGCGGCCCGACCCCGAGGTGCTGGTGCAGCGCATCGCGGCGGCCGAGACGCTGTTGGGTTGCTAGGGCGCTCGCTCGAACACGGCCTCGGCGGCCACCGTGGTCGTCTTGCCGACCACGCCGAACTTGTTCCAGTCCAGGCCGAACCGGGCCCGCTGGAGCTTGGTCTTGGTGGAGACCCGAACCGAGCCGTCGTCGAGGGTGACCACCGTGACCGGCAGCGGAAGTTCGTGGGTGGCGCCCCTGATCGCGACCCGGGCTCCCAGCTCGGCGGCGTTGCCGGGTCCGGGTTCGACCGCGGTGACCGCGACGCTGATCTCGGGGAACCGCTCGACGTCGAAGAAATCGGCCGAGCGCAGGTGGTCGTCACGTCTGCGGATGCCGGTGCGCAGCGATGCGGCCTGGATGTCGATGCGGCCGAACACCGCGCCTTTGCCGGTGATTTGGGCGTCGCCGCTGACCTCGCCGAACCGGCCTTTGACGTTCCACAGGCCCCACATCGTGCGGGTGCTGAAGGTGAATGCCGAGCGATCCGGAACCAGGTTCCACACCCCGGCGGTGTCCGGGTCGTTGAGCAGCGTCTCCAGCGTGGTCATAAGCACCCTCCCGTGTATCTAGTTGAGCAGCGGAGCCAGGTCGGCCGGGTCGAAATACTCATCGATGCGACTGATTAGGTAGTTTGCCCCGAATTTGGCGACCAGGCAGACCCGCAGGGCCAGCGCTTCGCCGGTGCTGGTGCGGGTGGCGTGCAGGATGTGCTGCTGGACGAACCCGCCGACGAAGCCGTCCGCGGGGTCACTGGCGAAGACCTGCCGGTCGAAGATCTGGTAGCGCCGGTCGGTGGTCCGGTTGATGAACCAGGCCAGCACCCGCAGCGCGTGTTCCTTGTCGTCGTCGCCGCTGGCGCCGCTGCGCCACACCGCCACGTCCCGGTCGAAGACCTCGTTGAGGATCCCCAGGTCACTTTGCTCGATCGCGGTGAACAGGTGGTCGGCGACGTCGATGATGGCCTGTGCGTTGACGGTGGACATGGACCGCTCCTAAATGTCGTAGCCGGGATGGGCCACCGCTAACCGCTGCCGCACCAGGCTGCGCAGACAGGCGGTGACGGCGTCGGCGCGCTCATCGAGGTCGCCGGCCCGGATGGCGGCGGCCAGGGCGGCCTCGTCGGCGAAGCCCAGGTCGGCCAGCGCGGCGCGGGTCGGGGAGTCCTCGGGCTGCAGCAGCTCCCGTTCCACGATGCGCAGCGCGTTGGCGGCCACCCGCGCGTGGAAGTTGACCTGCCCCTCGGTCGCTTGGCGGACATCGGTCTCCAGGAATTCGGCGGCCGCCGCCACCAGCTCGGCCGCGGTCGGCCGGCCGTGCACCCAGCGCTGACCGGTCATCTCGGGCCGCCTTCCTCCAGCAGCTGCAGCAGATCCCATTCGGTCTCGCAGACCCGGCGACCGATCGTCGCCAACTCCACCGACCGGGTCTGCCCGCTCAGGTGGCGCTCGGCCTGGTAGCGGCAGATGACCCCCCAGCGCAACGTGGCCAGCACCAGCCACCAGTGAAACACCGACCGGTCGACGGTTGTCGCGCTGGCCTGCTCGTAGGCGGCCAGGAAGTCCTCGACGCTGCCCAGGCGCCGGCACCGCGGTCGGCCGGCGCCCCGAACCGCCAGGCCCGGATGCAGAACCAGGCCAGGTCCTCGTGCGGGTCGCCCTCATGCACCAGTTCCCAGTCCAGCACGGCCGCCAGATCGTGGCCGTCGATGATGAGGTTGCCCATCCGGTAGTCGCCGTGCACCAGGCGCGGCGGGGACGGGGGCGGGCGGTGCGCGGCCAGCCAGCGAAACGCCCATTCGAAGGTCGCGGTGGTGTCGCCCATCGCGTCGAGGCGGTCTCGCCAGGCGTCGAGCTGATCCTCCATCGGCAGACCCGCGCAGGCCTCGGCGCGGTGGATCGCGGCCAGGGCCGCGCGCACTGCCGCAGCAGCCCGGCCGCCCGGCGTCCCCGTCGGCGCC
>PPEA01000422.1 GCA_002967005.1 Mycobacterium talmoniae | reverse complement strand
CCAGCGCGGCGGTGGAATTGTCGGCGACCAGGATGTGCGGGACGGGCGCTCCGGCCGCCGCGGCGGCGCCCTGGGCGCGCGCTTCCAGCTCCATGCTGGCGTGCACGTCATCGGGCGGACCGGTGCGCAGGATCAGCGCCCGCCGGCCGTGGTCGGTGACCGCGTCGAACGCCCACGTGGTGCGGCTCGCGCCACCGGTCAACGCCCGCAGGTCGGCGATCGTCACCGGACCGAGCGCCGGCGCGAGCACCGCGGGAAGCCGGGTGGACAACGCGTCGGGGGTCATCACCGCTTGTCAAACCCGAACAGTCGCTGCGCGACCCGACGAATCTGAATCTCCTCGGCGCCCTCGGTGATCCGGTAGCGGCGGTGGTGGCGGTAGATGTGTTCGAACGGCTCGTGGCGGCTGTAGCCCAGGCCGCCGAAGATCTGCATGGCCCGGTCCGCGGCATCGCAGACCAGCCGGTTGGCGCGGTAGTTGGCCATCGACACCTTGTCGGACACCTCCAGGTGGTGGTCGCGGTCCAGGTGCCAGGCCGCGTAATACACCAGCAGCCGCACCATTTGGGCCTCGGTCTGCAGCTCGGCCAGCGGCCACTGCACGGCCTGGTTGATCGACAGCGGCTTGCCGAACACGTTGCGTTCGGTCGCGTACTCGGCGGCGCGGTTGATGCAGTATTGGGCGGCGCCCAGGCTGGACGCCGCTTGCCGAATCCGGTTCTCGTGCAGGAACGTCTGGGCCACCTCCAGGCCGCGGTCCACCTCACCGAGCACCGCGTCGGCGGGTACCCGGACGTCGTTGAGTTCGACTTCGCCGTGGTCGCTGGGCATGTTGAACGTCCACCAGTAGTACGGGACATGGAAACCCGGCGCGTCGGTGGGCACCAGGAACGCGGTGATGCCCCGCGCGGACCCGGGGTCCCCCGAGGTGCGGGCGAAGATCAGATCGTGGGTGGCGCGGTGCACCCCGGTGTTGAACCGTTTGTGGCCGTTGATCACCCAGCCGTCACCGTCGGGTTCGGCGTGGGTCTCCAGCCAGGTCGCGTCGGACCCGTGCTTGGGTTCGGTCAGGCCGAACGCCATCGAGCGCTCCCCGGTGATCAACGCCTCCGACCACACCCGGCGCTGCGCGTGGGTGCCGAAGTGCTCCATCATGATCACTTGCGGGAAGTTCCCGACGATCGACGACTCATTTTGCAGGTCGTTGTGTAAACCAAGCCCCTTGGCGGCCAGGTGTTCGCGGATCACGGCCATGTCGAGGTTGGTGCCATCGCGGCCACCCAGCGAGGACGGCAACCCGTAACGCAGCCAGCCGGCCCGGTCGGCCCGCCGGCGCATCTCGGCAAGCAGGTCCTCCCACTCCCGCGTGGGGATGCCGTCGTTATCCCAGTCGGTGCGGGCATGTTCTCGACGGTGATCGAAGTACTGCATGTTCTCGGCCTGCAGCGGCGCGATCTCGCGTTCGATGAACGCGTCCATCTCGGTGAGCAGCCGCGGAAGGTGATCGGGCAAAGTGAAATCCACGCTGATTTCCTTTCTGGGCTAGAAGCCGTACAGGGTCTTTTTCCAGATCGTCGACAAGGTGGCGACCGCTTCGGCGTCGCTGATCGTCAGGCCCAGGCTAGAGGGGCCGGCGACCACGGTGGTGAAGTTCTCGAACAGCAACGCGATCGCCGCCGCGGTGTGCTCGGGGTTCAGGTCGCGGCCGTAGCCTTGCTGCTGGGCGTGCCGCACCGACGCCGCGACGATGTCGATGCCAAAACGCCGGAATTCATTCTGGACCGCGGCGAATCGCTGTTGGGTGGCCGCCAGCTGGGCCACCGCGATCATGATGCCGATGTTTTGCTTGAACATATTCCAGTAGCCGGTGACCACCGAGGTGAAAAACTCGGTGTCCTCCGGGGAGTCCGGGAGCCGGACGCTCAGCCCCGACGGCGCGACCACCTCGTGCAGAAACGATTCCGCCAGCGCGGCCAGCAGGTCTTCCTTGTCGGCGAAGTAGCGGTAGAACACCGCGGGGGACTTGCCCGCCGCCGAGGTGATATCCGCCAACGTGGCCCCGTGAAACCCGCGCTTGGCGAACAGTTTCCGAGCCGCCTGTTCGATGGCCTGCCGGGTCTGGCGGCCCTTCGAACTGAGCACGCGCTCCGCGTCAGCGGTCATCGTCCGCGGGCAGTTTCCGGTCGCCGGCCCGCAGCACGGCGCCGGGCAGGTCGTGCCCGACCACCGCCTTGGCGGTCTCGGCGGCGGCGATGGCGGCCGGCAGGTCGATATTCGTTTCGATGCCGCTGTCCCGCAGCAGGTAGACCAGATCCTCGGTGGCGATATTGCCGGTGGCGCCGGGGGCGAACGGGCAGCCGCCCAGCCCGCCCACCGAGGCGTCCAGCCGGGTGACGCCGGCGCTCACC
>PPEA01000421.1 GCA_002967005.1 Mycobacterium talmoniae | reverse complement strand
GTGACGCCGGCGCTCACCGCGGCGTAGGCGCTGGCCAGCCCGGCGCCGCGGGTGTTGTGGAAATGGCCGCCCAACGGGATTCCGTCGATGACCGGGCGCAGCGCGGCGATCAGGTCGGTGACCCGGCGCGGTGTGGTGGTGCCGATGGTGTCGGCGATGGACAGTCGATCCACACCGAGTTCGGTTGCCGCCGCAGCGATGTCAATCACACGTTGCGGCGGGGTGGGCCCCTCGAACGGGCAGTCCCAGGCGGTGGCGATGATGACCTCCACCGACGCGTCGGCCTGGTGGGCGATACGGGTGATGTCGGCGATCGCGGCGGTAGCCTCCGCGGTGGGCCGGCCCACATTGGTCTGGCTGAAGGTATCGGTAGCGCAGACGACGTATTCGATCGACTTCAGGCCGGCCGCGATGGCCCGGCTGGCGCCGCCGGGACTGGCCACCAGCGCGGAGAACGCGATGTCGGGGTAGCGCCACAGCTCGGCGGCCAGCTCGGCGGCGTCGGCCAGCGCCGGCACCTTGGTGGGCGACACGAACGAGGTGACTTCGACCTCCCGGACACCGGTGGCGGCGACGGCGGCGAGCAGGTCGAGTTTGGCGGCCAGCGGGACCGGCTGCTCGATCTGCAGGCCGTCCCGCAGCGATACCTCCCGGATGGTGACGTGTTTGGGCAGGGTCATAGCACCCCCTCGGCGCGCAGTGTCTCGAGCTGCTCGGCGGTCTTGCCGAGCAGCCCGGCGTAGATCTCGTCATTGTGCTGGCCGGGTCTGGCCGGCCCGGCGTTGCGGACGCTGCCCGGGGATTCGGAGAGCACCGGCACAATCCCGGGACCCAAAACGGTCCGCTCAACCCTCTCGTCATAGTGTTCGGCGATCATGCCGCGCGCCCGCAGCTGCGGGTCGGCGACCACCTCGGCGACGGTATTGATCGGCCCCGCAATCACTCCGGCGGCCGAGAGGGTTTCGATGATCTCGCCGGGCTGGCGGGCGGCGGCCCAGGCGCCGATGAGGGCGTCCAGCTCGTCCTGGTTGCGGCCGCGGGCGTTATGGGTGGCGAACCGGGGGTCGGTGGCCAGCTCCGGTTGGCCCATCGCCTTGCACAGCCGGCCGAACACGGTGTCTTGGTTGGCGGCGATCACCACCCAGCTGCCGTCGGCGGACTGGTAGATGTTCGACGGCGCGATGCCCTCCAGCCGGGTGCCCGACGGGCCGCGCACCACCCCGCCGACGTCGTAGTCGGGGATGGTGGATTCTTGGATGGCCAAACAGGATTCGGTCAGTGCGGCGTCGACCACCTGACCCACACCGGTCACGGTGCGTCGATACAGTGCCGCCAGCGCGCCCTGCGCGGCGAACATGCCGGCCAGGCTGTCGCCCAGCGACAGCGCCAGCCGCGGCGGCGGGCCGCCGGGAAAACCGTTCATGTGGCGCAGCCCGCTGGCCGCCTCGGCCACCGACGCATAGCCGGCCTTATGCGCCTCTGGACCGGTCTGCCCGTAACCGGACACCCGCACCAAGATGATGCCCTTGTTGCGTTCGGCGAGCACGTCGTAGCCCAGGTTCCAGCGTTCCAGGGTGCCCGGCCGGAAGTTCTCCACGATGATGTCGCAGCGGTCCACCAGCTCCAGGAACAGCTCCCGGCCGGCTTCTGTGCGCAGGTCCAGGGTGATGGCCTTCTTGTTGCGGGCGTGCACGGTCCAGAAGAAATGATGCCCGTCGAGTTCGGCTTGGCCCCAGGTGCGCAACGGGTCCGGGGCGCTCGGCAACTCGATTTTGATCACCTCGGCGCCCAGGTCGCCGAGCAGCCGACCGGCGAACGGGCCGGAGATCAGCGTGCCGAGTTCGATGACCCGGATGCCGTCCAGGGCGCCGGTCGGGGTCACGTGCCGGCGCTCGCGAAGTCGTGTCGCACCAGCCAGTCGGTGACGATGCCGACCGCCTGGCGCAGGGTGCCACGCTGCTCGGGACCGGCGTAATAGTGGTTGGCGCCGGGGATCTCGTGCATCTCCTTGTCCGGGTGGCCGATCGCCTCGAACAGCCGGCGGGTGTGGCTGGGTGTGCAGGCGTCGTCGGCCAGGTTGCCGATCACCAGCGCGGGCACCGCGATGTCGCGGCCGCAGTCCACCCCGTCGCCGTGGGCGTCGTCGTAGCTCCACTGCGACAGCCAGCTGCGCAGCGTGCAGAACCGGGCCAACCCGACCGGGCTCATGTTCACCACTTGAGGATCACCCAGATAGCAGGTGCCCGGGGTGCGTTCGTTCGGATCGACCGTCGGGTCCAGCCAGCGCGGGTCGGCCATGGTGCCGTGCACGACGAACGCGAACTCGTCGTCGGGGCGCCCGGCGGCCTTCAGCTCGGCCAGCTTGTCCTTGACCCAGGCGGTGATCCGGCGGTTGCGGTCGATCTGCGCCTGCCGGTAGCGGTCCAGGAACTCGGCGCTATACGGCGGCTGGTTGGGGTTATCCGGGTTGTACAGGTCCAATTCCGGGTCGCGCTGCGTCGGATCGGCCTCGTCGAGGATGGAGGCGTCGAGCCATTCGGTCATGGTGCCGTGCCGGCTGATGTGCGCGGCCAGCAGCATGATCCCGTCGGCGGGGATCAGGCCCAGTTGGGTCAGATCCGGGCCGTCGCCGGACGGGCTGGCCGTCACCGTCGGCTTTTGCGCCTGCTGTTGGTAGAACAGCGACAGCGACCCGCCGCCGCTCCAGCCGGCCAGCACCACCTTGGTGTAGCCCAGCCGGCTCTTGGCGTCCTTGATGCATTCGCCGAGGTCTTGGACCACCTTCTCCATCAGCAGCGCGGAGTCGGTGCCGCGGAACCGGCTGTTGCAGTAGATGACGTGGTGGCCGGCGCGGGCCAGGCCGTTGATCATCGGCAGGTAGGCGCCGCCGCCGATCGGGTGCATGAACACCAGCACGGTGTCGCTCGGGGTGTCCTTGGGTTTGAGCAGGTAGCTTTCCAGCACCACCAGTTCGGCCACCCCGCCATAGACGTCGCGGACGCTCGAATCATTCTGGTAGGCAACCAGATAGGGGATGCGGTCGTAGTCGTGTTTCACGCGTGTTGTCCCAGGTCGTTGGCCAGTACTTCGGGGGAGGGGGTGAGCCGGCGGCGGGTGTCGACGGCGATCACCTGCCAGTCGACTTTCGCGTACTCGTCGAACTTGCGCCGCGCCCGTTCCCGCGCCTTCTCCGGGGCGCCGTGGTGCACCCCCTGCGGCGCGTGGGTGATCAGGCCCGGCGGCATCGGGATGCCGTACAGCGATCCGCCGTGGAAGAACGCGATCTCGTCGTAGTCGACGTTGCGGTGATACCACGGGGTGCGTTCGGTGCCGGGCACCCCCTCGGCCGGTTTGGGCAGAAAGTTCATCACGCACACCCCGGTGGCCTGCATGAACAGGTGCACCGTCGGCGGCAGGTGCACCGAATCGGAGGTGATCACGTTGTAGTCGGCGATGTTGAAGGTGAACGCGAAATTGTCGCCGCGCCAGCCTTCGACGTCGATCGGGTGGTGTTGGTAGGTCAGCGTTGTCGGGCCGCCGTCGTGGATCAGCCGCACCGGGTACTCGTCGCGGCCGTCGCCCTCGATCGGCGCCGGTTCGGGGATGGTGACCTGGGACGGGTCGAACGGGAAGTGGCGGCCGAGCGCACCCGGAGGCGGTACCCGGAACTCGTCGGTGGCCTCGATCATCAGCAGCGTGGTCTCAGCCGCGGGTAGTTGGCGCCAAGTGGTCGCCTTGGGCAGGTAGATCCAGTCGCCGTCGTGGTAGGGCAGCGGGCCGAACTCGGTCTCCAAGAGCCCGGACCCGGTGTGCACGAAGCACAGCAGGTCGCCGTCGACATGACGGACGTGGAACGGCATTTCCTGGCTGCGGCGCGACAGCGAGATGCGGCAGTCCGGGTTGGAAAACAACAGCAACGGCCCGCCGGTAGCGTCGGTGGCGTCGCTGGGTTTGAGTTCGGAGGACAGCACGTCGACGGGGCGCAGCGGACCGTCGGCACGGTAGGCGGTGGGGTCGTGGCGCCGGTACATATTGGCGGTGCGGCCGGTGAACCCGCCGCGGCCCAGTTCGTCGTCCTTGAGGCCGTCGAGGTCGGCGTGCAGCCGTCTGGGTGTGGTGCCTTTGCGCAGGTGGACGAAGGATTCCATCGGTGACTCCCGGTGTCGGCGCCGTAAAACTGAAAGCGACATTACTTTTTGTTTCCGGTGTGGGCAAGGGCGGGTTTTCGGTGCGCAGCGGGTGTCGTGACCATCTCGACAACGAGCGTTGTCATCGATAGGGTCGGCGGTGATGCGCCAGCAATCCCAGGGGAGCGGTGGTTATGGGCAGTCCGGTCGCCAGCGACGGGGTTGAGCTCGGTTCGCAGTCGTTGCTGTGGCGGTGGGCCGGGGATATGCGCATCGCATTCGAGGGCGGCACCGCGGGGCTGCTGCAAACCATGCACCCGGCCATCGGGTACGCGCTCATCGAGCACTCCGACTTCTTCGACGATCCGGTCGACCGGGTGTTTCGCTCACTGCCCGGCATCCTCGGCACCGTCTACGACGGCCCGCAGGCCGCCGCCACCGGTGCTCGAGTCCGCGACGCCCACCGCGACATCAAGGGCGTCATGCCCGACGGGCAGCGCTATCACGCGCTGAACCCGTCCACCTACTGGTGGGCGCACGCCACCTTTCAGCGGATGGTGGACCGCGTTGCCGACCATTGGGACCGCCACCGGCTCACCGCGGCCGACCGTGACCAGCTCTACCGCGAGGGCTGCGAATGGTATCGCCGGTACGGGCTGGGTGATGCGGTGCTGCCGGCGGACCGTGCCGCGTTCGACGCCGAGACGGACCGGTACTGCCGGGAGGTGCTGCAACCCAACCCGGCGTCGGACTACCTGATCGAGTTCATCCAGCGTCGCGCCATTCCGGATATGAGCACTTCCCCGTTCTTTCCGATCCATCCACTGCTTAAACCCGCGGCCCAGATCCTGTTGCCGACGTGGCCGGTGCGCGCCGCGTTGGCGCCGCCGATGCGCCTGGTGATCTTCGGCGGCCTCCCCGCGGCGGTGCGTGCCCGGTTCGAGATCCCCTGGACGCGTGGCGATGAGCGGGCGTACCGGTTCGTGCGTGCGGTCATCCGGGCGGGTTGGCCCGCGGTTCCGGCGTCGCTGAAGTGGCACGGTGCGGCGCGGGCGGGCTGGCTGCGGGAGCGGGGACGGGTGCCGCGACGTTTTTCGAGCTAGTTCATGGGCGAGCGTGCGCCGAAACGGGTTTCGGCGCGGCGTGTCAGGCCGGGGGACACGCACGCTCGCGTGAGGGATGACCCTTAGCGGCCGACGAACTCGGCGGGGGTGCGGGTCACAAACGCCTGCACCCCGATCGCCGCATCCTCGGTCGTGAACAACCGCTGCACGCCCGGGACCAGGTCGGCTTCGGCGGCGGCCTCCCCGGCGCGGATGGCCTGCCGGGCGCTGCGCAGTGTGGCCTGCACGCCCAGGGGCGCCTGGCGGGCGATGGTGTGGGCGATGTCCAGGGCGCGCTGCAGGTGCTGGCCGTCGGCCACGACCTCCTGCACGATGCCGATGCGGTGCGCCTCGGCGGCATCGAAGGTCTCGGCGGTCAGCATCCAGCGCATCGCGTTGCCCCACCCCGCCGCGCGCGGGAACCGGATGGTGGCCCCACCGAACGGGTAAATGCCGCGGGCGATTTCGAGTTGGGCGAAGGTGGCCGACTCGGCCGCGACGGCGATGTCGGCGGCCAGCATCAGCTCAATGCCGAGGGTCAGCACCTTGCCGTGCACGGCGGCGACCAGCGGCTTGGACAGCTGCCGGCCGTCGACTTGCCACGGGTTGATGCCGCCGTCCGGGACGAGCGAGACGTTGTTTTGGATGTCGCCGGCCACGCTGGCCAGATCCAGTCCGGCGGTGAACATCGTGCCCTCGCCGTAGAGGACGCCGACGCGCACGGTGTCGTCGGCGTCGAGTTCACCGTATGCGGCGGCGAGTTCGCGCAGCATGGCGGCGTCGAACGCGTTGCGCTTCTCGGGCCGGTTGAGGCCGATGATCTGAACATGGCCGTCACGACGGACCTGCAGGGTTTCATAGCTCATGCGCTGCTAGACTAAATAGTCTAGACCAAATCGTCAAGAGGGATGTGATGGCCGCACCGGAAAAACCCCTGTCCCACAAGGAGCGACTGCTGCGGCAGGGCATGAAGTCGTTTTACGCCAACGGTTTCCACGGCACCACCGTCGATGCGATCCTGGACGCCTCCGGGGTGCCGAAAGGCTCCTTCTACCACCATTTCGGCTCCAAGGACGCGTTCGGTCTAGCCGTGCTGGACCGCTACATGCACCTGCAGCTCGACGCGTTGGCGCAGTGGACCGACGATGACACGCTGAGCACCACCGCCAAGCTCACCCGTTACTTCACCGGCCTCACCGAGGCCTTCGTCCACTCCGACTTTCAGCGGGCCTGCCTGGCCGGCAAGTTTTCCACCGAACTGGCGGCCAGCGCCGAGCCCTTCCGCACGCAACTGACCCACGCCCTCACCGAATGGCAGGCCGCGCTGACGCGGCTGCTGGCCGAGGGGCAACGCCGCGGCGACGTGCGTACCGATCGTTCCGCCGCGGAGCTGTCGCACAGCGTGCTGGCGCTGATCCAGGGGGCGTTCGTGATCGCCCTGTCGACCCGGGACACCGCGACGCTGGACGCGGTCTGCGCGACGTTCGCCCCGCTGCTCGAACCCTGAGCGCGCGCCCAGCGGCGCGAGCAGACGCAGATTCGCACGAATTCCGGTGGAATCGTGCGAATCTACGTCTGCTCGGCGAAGTGGCGGCGGCGAAGTGGCGCCGGGGTGGCCGGGGTTACTTGAGCTCGGCGGAGCTCAACCCCAGCAGCCGACGGGCCACCACCAGCTGCTGAATCTGCTGGGTGCCTTCGAAGATGTCCAGGATCTTCGAGTCGCGGGCCCACTTCTCCAGCAGCGTCTGCTCGGAATAGCCGACGGTGCCGGTCATTTCGACGGCCTTGAGGGTGATGTCGCTGGCCACCCGGGCGGCCTTGGCCTTGCCCATCGACGCCTCTTTGGAGTTGGGGATGTTGTTGTCGGCCTGCCACGCCGAGCGCACCGTCAACAGGTAGCCGGCTTCCCAGTCGGCCTCCAGCCGCAGGAACTCCGCGGCCGCGGCGCTTTGCGCGTGCGACGGCTTGTCGTAGGAGATCTCCACGCCGCGTCGGTGAGGATCTTGCGCAGGTCCTCCAGCGCGGCCCGGCCGATGCCCACCGCCATCGCCGCGACGATCGGGCGGGTGTTGTCGAAGGTCTCCATCACCCCGGCGAAACCCTTGCCGGTGTCGATCTCCGGGCTGCCCAGCAGGTTGTCCTTGGGGATGCGGGCGTTGTCGAAGCGGATCACCGCGGTGTCGGAGGCCTTGATGCCCAGCTTCATCTCGAGGCGCTCCACGGTGACGCCCGGGTGCTCGCGCGGCACGATGAACGACTTGATCGCCGGGCGGCCCTTGGACTTGTCCAGCGTCGCCCACACCACAATGTGGCTGGCCCGCGACCCCGCGGTGACGAAGATCTTCTCGCCGTTGATCACGTACTCGTCACCGTCGAGGGTGGCCGTGGTGGTCACCGCCGCCGAGTCGGACCCGAAGCCCGGCTCGGTGATCGCCATCGCCGCCCACACCTTGCCCAGCCGCTTGAGCTGTTCGGGGGTGGCCACCGACGAGATCGCCGCGTTACCCAGCCCCTGGTAGGGCACCGACAACAGCAGCGCGACGTCGCCCCAGCTGATCTCCAGGGCGTTGACCAGCGCGGACATGTTGGCGCCGTTGCGGTTCTTGTCGGCGTCCTCGCCGGCGGTGAACGCCTCGGCGCCGGCGAACGCGAAGGCGTTGGCCTCCGAGATCCCCTCGAACAGGTTGGCCAGGGTGTCGAGCTCGACCGGATAGGCGTGTTCTTTTTCCTTCAGGTCGTATTTGCGCGAGATCGGCCGCAGCATCTCCGCGGCACCCTGATGCGCCTTCTCGATGACGTTTTGGAGCTTGCGGGGCATTTCCAGATTGATTGCCATGTCAGGACTTTCAGCTCAGGTGTCTAGGGGACTCAGATAAGGACGACGCCCTCGGCGACGCCGATGGCCCGCAGGTCGCGGTACCAGCGCTCGACCGGGTGTTCCTTGGTGTAGCCGTGGCCGCCGAGCAGCTGCACGCCGTCCAGGCCGATCTGCATGCCCTTGTCGGTGGCCAGCCGCTTGGCCAGCGCGGCCTCGCGGATGAACGGCAGGCCCTGCTCGGCGCGGGACGCGCCGCGCCAGGTGATCAGCCGCAGCCCGTCGAATTCGATGGCGATGTTGGCGCACATGAACGCCACCGCCTGCCGGTGCGCGATCGGCTCACCGAAGGCTTCGCGTTCCTTGACGTAGGGCACCACGTAGTCGAGCACCGCGTGGCAGGTCCCCACTGCCAGCGCCGCCCAACCCAGTCGGGACAGCGCGACGGCCTCCGAATAGTCGGCGTCGGTCGCGTCGTCCTCGCCCAGCCGTGCGCTCAGCGGCACCGACACCTGGTCCAGCTCCACCTGACCCAGCGCCGCGGCGCGGATCCCCATGCTCGGGTCGGCCTTGACCGTCAGGCCCGGAGACGACGACTCGACGATGAACAGGGCGGGCTTGCCGCCCAGCTGCGCGGCGACGATGAACAGTTCGGCATCGGCGGCCGCGGGCACCAGCGACTTGACGCCGTCGAGCCGGTAGCCGCTGGGGGTGCGCACCGCGGTGGTCTTGAGGTTGGTCGGGTCGAACAGCGGTTGCGGTTCGGCGATGGCCACACACGCCTGCGGGACGTTGTCGCCGGCGAACTCCTTGAGGTAGGTGGCCTGCTGGTCGGCGCTGCCCCAGTGGGTCAGCGCGGCGGCCACGCCGCCGGGGGCCAGGATCGGCAGCGCCAGACCCATGTCGCCGTAGGCCAGGGCCTCGGCCACCAGCACGTTGGTCACCGTGGAGCGGTGCGCGGCGATCCCGTCGAAGTCCTCGGGGATGTTGACCGCGGTGATGCCCAGCTCGGCGGCCTTGGTGATCAGCTCGGCCGGGTAGCTGGCCGTCTCGTCGGCGTCGTAGGCGGCCGGGCGCAGCACCTCGGCGGCGAACTCGTCGACGGTTTCGACGATGAGCTTCTGGTCCTCGTCGGGGGTCAGGTCGAAGTAATCCTGGCCGCTGGCCTTCAGCCGGGTCGGCCCGCCGCGCAGCCCCTGCACCCGCTTGAACTGGCGGGTGCTGGCCCCGGCCACCGAGAACGTCTGCTTGATGCCGTAGCGCAGCGCCCGGTTGAGCGGGTCACGCAGGTTGTATTTGTCCAGGAACTCCTGACCCACCAGCGGCGTGATCAGCGCCAGCCCGATGTCGGTGGCGGAACGCTTGTGTTTTTGCAGCCCGACGGCGCTTTCGCGGCCGGTCCGCTGCCGGCGTGCCTTGGAGCCGTTTGTCGCAGTGTTCGTCATGTCAGCAGCCTTCATCGTTGGGGAAGTGCGCGATAGACCGTATCTTACTCCAGAGTAAGGTACGGCGCATTTGTTAGGTAATTCACATCCGTGCCGCCCCTAAACCGGCAACCGCCGCCGCCCCCAGTGCCCGACCGGCCCGTCGTAGACCCCCCGGCAGTCGCTGGCCGCAGGCCGTGCAGTGGCCGTCGTCGGTCAGCGCGTAGTGCCGCATCGCATACCAGTCGCGCACCACGACCGCCGTCCCGCAGCCCGGGCAGGTGGTGGTGCCCCCGGCGGGGTCGTGCACGTTGCCGGTGTAGACGAACCGCAGTCCGGCCGCCTGCCCGATAGCGCGCGCCCGGGTCAGCGTGGCCGACGGGGTAGGCGGGGTATCGCGCATCTTGTAGTCCGGATGAAAAGCGGTGAAATGCAACGGCACATCGGTGCCGAGATGCTCGGCGATCCACGCGCATTCGGCGGCGATCTCGGCGTCGCCGTCGTTGCGCCCCGGGATCAGCAGCGTGGTGATCTCCACCCACACCTCGGTTTGCTGCCGCAGGTACACCAGGGTGTCGAGCACATCGGCCAGATGCCCGACGCAGACCCGCCGGTAGAAGTCTTCGGTGAACGCCTTCACATCGACGTTGGCCGCGTCGATGTGGGAGTAGAACGCCGCGCGCGCGCCGGGCACATGTAGCCGGCCGTCACCGCAATCGCTTTGATGCCCCGGTCATGACAGGCGTCGGCGACATCGGCGGCATACTCCCAGAAGATCACCGGGTCGTTGTAGGTGAAAGCCACACTGCGGCAACCCAGTTCGTCGGCGGCGGCGGCGATGGCGTCCGGTGTCGCCGCACGGGCCAAGGTGTCGACCTCGCGGGATTTGGAGATATCCCAGTTCTGGCAGAACTTGCAGGCCAGGTTGCAGCCCGCGGTGCCGAACGACAACACCGCCGACCCCGGCAGGAAGTGGTTGAGCGGCTTCTTTTCCACCGGGTCAACGCAAAACCCGCTGGAGCGCCCGTAGCTGGTGAGCACGATTTGGTCATCGGCGCGGGCGCGGACGAAACACAGGCCCCGCTGGCCGTCGTGCAGCCTGCAGGCCCGCGGGCACACGTCGCACTGAATCCGGCCGTCGTCGAGGCGATGCCAATGTTCGGTGGCGACGGTGAACGGATCATCCAGGCTGATGACGGTCATGGCGTGCCCTTGTGGGGGCCACGCTACTCCGCGGACAGCCTGCTCAGCACACCCTCGTGCAGGACGCCGTTGCTGGCCACCGCGCTGCCGCCGTGCGGGCCGGGGGTGCCCTCCAAGCTGGTGAACGTTCCGCCGGCCTCGCGCACCAGGATGTCCAGCGCCGCCAGATCCCACACCGAGACTTCCGGTTCGGCGGCGACGTCGACGGCGCCCTCGGCCACCAGGCAGTACGACCAGAAATCGCCGAAGGCCCGCACCCGCCACACCGCGTCGGTCAACGCCAGGAACCGGTCGCGCCGGCCCAGCGCGGCCCAGCCGGTCAGGCTGGAGAACGACAAACTGGCCGAGCCCAATTCGGTCACCGCCGACACCGACAACCGGCGGGGCGCCGCCGCGCCGACGGACCCGAACGCGCCCAGTCCCTGCCCGGCCCACCACCGCCGGCCCAAGGCGGGGGCGCTGACCACCCCGCGACCGGCACCCCGTCGGACAGCAGCGCGATCAAGCTCGCCCAAACCGGCACGCCGCGGACGAAGTTCTTGGTGCCGTCGATCGGGTCGATGATCCACTGCCGGCCGGTGAACGTGGTCTGTCCACCGAACTCCTCGCCGACGACGCTGTCGTCGGGCCGCTCGGCGGCGAGCACCTCCCGCAACGCCGCCTCGACCGATTGGTCGGCGTCGGTGACCGGGGTCAGATCCGGTTTGGTGTCCACCCGCAGGTCCTGCGCGCCGAAGCGGTCCAGCGTCAGCCGATCGGCCCGGTCGGCCAGGGCCAGCGCCAGCGTCATGTCCTGCATCATGGCTGCAGTCCTACCATGGCCTCGTGTGGGAATTCTGGGTGCTGTTGCTGCTCGTCGCGACCCTGGCGGTATTTGTCGCCCCCCGGTTCCTGCGCCGCGGCACGGGCGCCGGCGCGCAATCGGGCACGCTGCTGATCACCGGGGTCAGCCCGCGACCCGACGCCACCGGCGAGCAGTACGTCACCATCTCCGGGGTGATCAGCGGCCCAACCGTCATCGAGCACCCCGTATACCAGCGGCTGGCCATGAACGTCGAGCAGTGGCCGTCGATCGGTGAGCTGCGCCCGGTGCTGTACTCGCCGCGCAACCCCGACAACTGGCATTTCGATTCGCCGGAGCGGACGCAGCCCTAGGTCAACGGCGTAGTCATCAGGTGCCTCATCGCCGCCACGGTCTGGTTGATGGTGGTCGGCAGGTCAGGGTCGCCGTGCTGGTTGAGCCAGCGGGTCACCGCTATCCGGAACGTGGTCACGGCGAGCTCGGCCGCCAGCTGGGCGCTCAGGTCGTCGACGCCGCGGTCGCGGAAGCCCCGCTCGAGGGCCTCCGACATCAGCGAGAACTTGCGCAGCTCGCGCTCATGCAGGGCGGGTTCGGCGTCGATCGCGGCCCGTCGGCGTAGCAGGTAGTCGAGGCTGCGGCCCTCGAAGATTTCGGCCGCGGCGGGGGCCAGGCCCTCGGTGATCAGTTCCATCGGGCCGAGCGAGGGCGGGGCCTCGGCCATCAGGCGGGCCACCTGCTCGGGTACCAACTCCTCGCCGGCGAAGAGCACCTCACGCTTATCGGCGAAGTGCCGGAAGAAGGTACGGGTCGTGAGCCCGGCCCGCGCCGTGATCTGCGGCACGGTGGTCTCGGTGAAGCCCTGCTCGAGGAAGAGGTCGAGCGCGGCCTGCTCGAGCCGTTCTCGTGCGCCCGGCTGCCAGCGACCCATGCGCCGAATTCTAGTGATGACACGCCGTGCCGTGCTGTGCAATAGTGATGACACGACGTGCCATGACTGATGGAGGCGAACATGACGGGTGAGATCTGGGTGCTCGGCGCGACCGGACGGGTCGGCCGGGAGGCGGCGGCGCGGCTGCAGCAGGCGGGCGCCGAGGTGGTGGTGGCCGGCCGTGATCGAGAGCGGTTGACCCAGGTGAGTCCGGACGCCGGCGGTGGTCGGCGTCGCTCGATGAGGTCTGCGCACGGCTGGCCGCCGAGGCGCCGACCGTGGTGATCAACACGGTGGGACCGTTTGCGGTCACGGCGCCGCAGGTTGCGCGGGCCTGCCCGCCAGGCACCCACTACGTCGACGTCGCCAACGAACTGAGCGCCTTCGAGCTGCTCCACGGCATGGATCGGGCGGCGGCGGCGACCGGTCGCACGCTGGTCTGCGGGGCCGGCTTCGGCGTGCTGGCGACCGAGAGCATCCTGCTGCATCTGCTGGCGGGCGAGGAGACACCGTCGCGCGTACGGGTCGACGCAATCGCGTCGGTCGCGATCGAACCCGGCGCCCTGGGGGGAGGCCTTGGCCGCCACCATCGTGGACGGCTTGCGCGGCGGC
>PPEA01000420.1 GCA_002967005.1 Mycobacterium talmoniae | reverse complement strand
CGACCGCGTCGAGCACCTGGGGTGCGACCCCGGCCAGGCCGACCTTGGTGTCCTTCGGTGTAGGTGACCAGGCCGCCGCGCAGCGACCGCGCTGGCGCCGGCCACCCGGCCAGCGTGGCGGACAGCAGCCCGCGGTCAGCGATCCGCGGTGGCCACGGTTTGCCGACGAATCGTCAGGTCGGCGACCAGGGCGCGGGCCTCCTCAGTGATCAGCGGGTCGTCCACGCACATCCCTCACCGCGGACAGGACGTAGTCCACGCCGGTGACCACCGTCAACACGATCGCGGCGGCCATCACCACCCAGGCCATGGTCAGCCACGAACCCGATAGCGGCAGCACGAACAGCCCGATCGCGACCGCCTGCACCAGGGTTTTGAGTTTGCCGCCGCGGCTGGCCGGGATGACGCCGCGGCGCAACACCGCGAACCGCAGCACGGTGATCCCCACCTCGCGGGCCAGGATCAGCACCGTCACCCACCAGGGCAGATCGCCCAGCATCGACAGCCCAATCAGCGCCGCGCCGATCAGCGTCTTGTCGGCGATGGGATCGGCCAGCGCCCCGAACTCGGTCACCATGCCGTAGTTGCGGGCCAACGCCCCGTCGAATCGGTCGGTGATGACCGCGACAGCGAAGATCACGAACGCACCGATCCGGCTCGCGGTTTCGTGGCCGTCCCCGGCAAACAAGACGAGCAGGAACACCGGGACCAGCACCAGCCGCAGACCGGTCAGCAGGTTGGCCAGATTCGCCACGCGGACACGCGTCACCACCGGATCGGTTTGCGGCTGCCCTGGCACGGCAAACAGAATATCGGTTGTTCAGTCCGACCTCGGTAACCGATACTCTGCACCCGTGAACGCAGCGGGCGGTCCACCCGCCTCTCCGCCGCTGGTGCGGCGCGCACGAACCTCCGATGTCCCGGCGATCAAGCGGCTGGTGGATACCTACGCCGGGAAGATTTTGCTGGAAAAAAACCTGGTGACGCTGTATGAGGCGGTTCAGGAGTTCTGGGTGGCCGAACACCCCGAACAGCAGGGCCAGGTGGTCGGCTGCGGCGCGTTGCACGTGCTGTGGTCGGATCTGGGCGAGGTGCGCACCATCGCCGTCGAGCCGGGGATGACCGGCCGCGGTGTCGGCCACGCGATCGTGCACCGGCTGCTGGCGGTGGCCCGCGACCTGCAGCTGCAGCGGCTGTTCGTGTTGACGTTCGAAACCGAGTTCTTCGCCCGCCACGGGTTCACCGAGATCGACGGCACCCCGGTCAGCCCGGAGGTGTTCGAGGAGATGCGTCGCTCCTATGACCTCGGGGTCGCCGAATTCCTGGACCTGAGCTACGTCAAACCCAACACGTTGGGCAACACCCGCATGCTGCTGGTGCTGTGAGGCGGCTCAGACCGTTCGCCCCGGCAGCCCCGACAGAAACGGGGTGAGGATGTCCACCGGCAGCGGGAACACCACCGTCGAGTTCTGGTCGGCGCCTAGCTCCAGCAGCGTCTGCAGGTAGCGCAGTTGCAGCGACGCGGGGTTTTTCGACAGCGTCTCGGCGGCCTGGGTGAGTTCCTCGGAGGCCTGCAGTTCACCGCGGGCGTTGATGACCTTGGCCCGGCGTTCCCGTTCGGCTTCGGCTTCGCGGGCCATCGCCCGCTGCATCGACTCGGGGATTTCGACGTCCTTGATCTCCACCACCCGGACCTCCACCCCCCACGGCTCGGTCTGCTTTTCGATGATGGTGCGCAGGTCGCTGTTGAGGTCTTCGCGATGCGCCAGCAGGGTGTCCAAATCGGCGCGGCCCAGCAGGGACCGCAGCGTGGTCTGGGCGATCTGCGAGGTCGCCACCGCGTAGTTCTCCACCGCCAGAATCGCTTTCAGCGGATCCATCACCTGAAACATCACCACCGCATTGACCCGGGCCGGCACGTTGTCCCGGGTGATCACCTCCTGCGGCGGAATCGTCAACGTCACCACCCGCTGATCCACCCGGATCATCTTGTCCACCAACGGGATCAGAAAATGCAGTCCGGGCCGATACAACGGGCGGGCGTGGCCCATCCGGAACACCACGCCCCGCTCGTATTCCCGCAGCACCGTCAGCGAAAAGAACGCCAACACCACCAGGGCCGCGACCACCACCAACACCCAGACCACCACCGCGGTCACTGTGTCTTCTCCCCTGCCTTGGCGTCCTTGTCCGCCCAGCCCCACCGCGTCGAGTACCGATCGATCGCGACGGCCACCTGATCCTCCAACCCGGTGCGGTGCGGCAGGTGATCGGGCGCGTTGGACGGAGTGTTCCACAGGTGCCGGGCCAGCGGCAGACCGGCCAGCACCACCACCGCGGCCGCCCCGCCCAACACCAGCACGTCGGCCACCGAATGGCTGCCGACCAGCATCGCCAGCGGCATCACCACCCCGAGCGCGGCCACGAAACAGGCGATGCCGCGGTGAAACCGGCCCGCTTCGGAATGCGGCCACGGGTCCACCTCGCGGCTGATCTCACGCCCGTGCTCGGAGCTGGTGCAGGTGGACTTGACCGGGCAGCTGTTGCACACCGCCGGCGACGCCCGATACCGCATCACCCGATGCGCCGGGTCGAAGGAGGTGGGCCACAACCACTGGTCCTGCGGGCACACCCAGGCGTCGTGGTCGGCGTGGTAGACGAATTCGCCGGTGCGCCACCGCGCGGCCCGCGCCGACACCCGCCGGGCCATCACGTCGAAGCCCCAGGCGATCGCGACCAGCACCAGGGCATAGCCGGCGGCTAGCCAGACCGACGCGGCGGGGGCGGTCATCGTCACTCCTTCGAGGTAGCCGGTTGCGGCGCCACTTCGGTGTAAAGCGGGTTTTCCGGCAGCTCGTCGGCGGCCGGCTGCGCGCGCAGGTTGCGGATCGCCGTCCACGCGATCCAGACGAACGGCAGCACACCGCCGATGATCAGCAACAGGTCGCCGGGCAGCCGCATCCACTCCAGCACTGAGTTCCCCGGCCGGGTCAGATAACCCAGCGACCGCGCCTCGTAATAGCCGTCGTTGACCGAGTGGTACAGCTGCAGCACCCCCAGCGGCAGCAGGGTGGCGAACACCATCCAGGCCAACCCAAGGTTCATGCACCAGAACGACACCCGGGCCCAGCGCTCCGGCCACTTGTCGGCCGGGATGGCGTAGCGGAACGCGAACATCGCCAACCCGACCGCGAGCATGCCGTAGACCCCCATCATCGCGCCGTGCGCATGGTTGGCCGTCAGCGCGGTGCCGATCTGGTAGTAGGACACCACCGGCAGGTTGATCAGGAACCCGAAGATCCCGGCGCCCAGGAAGTTCCAGAACCCGACCGCGACCAAGAACATCACCGCCCAGCGGTGCGGGAACGGCTTGTCGTGGCTTTGCTGTCGCGAACCCAGCTGCAAAAACGCCCACGCCTCCACGGTCAGGAAGGTCAACGGGATGACCTCGGCCGCCGAGAAGAACGCGCCCAGCGCCATGTGTTCCACCGGGGTTCCGGAGAAGTACAGGTGATGCATGGTGCCGATGACCCCGCCGGCCGAATACAAGATGACGTCGAGGAAGATCACCCCGAGTGCCACCTTGGGGCGCACCACCCCCAGCAGCACGAAGATGTAGGCCACCATCACCGTGGTGAACAGCTCCAGGAAATCCTCGACCCACAGGTGCACCACCCAGAACCGCCAGAAGTCGGCGACCGAGAAGTGGGTGTCGCTGCCGGCGAGCAGGCCGACGGCATAAAACGCCGGGATGGCCAGCCCGGTGAAGAAGAACAGCCACGGCAGGTTCATCTTCGACTCGGTGCGCAGCGTGGTGCGCATCCCCCGCCAGATGATCGCGATCCACAAGAACAGCCCGACGACCAGCAGGATCTGCCACAGCCGGGGCAGGTCCAGGTACTCCCACTGCTGGGAGAACAGGCTGCCCTTGTCGATCACGCCGTAGATGGACAGCGCCTCGGACAGCAGCGACCCGGCCACCACCACCACGAGCGCCCCGAGCAGGGCGTAGACCAGCCAATGCTGCCGGCGCGGTTCGCGCCGGGTGATGAACGGGACCAGGAAGATGCCGCCGGCCAAGAACGCCGCGGCGGTCCACAACAGCGACAGCTGCAGGTGCCAGGTACGGGCCAGGTTGTAGGGCAACACCCGGGCCAAATCGATGCCGTAGAACGCCGACAGGTCGGCGCGGTAGTGCTCGACGGCCCCGCCCATCAGGGTCTGCACCAAAAACAGCAGCGACACCACCGCGAACATCCAGATCGCGCCCCGTTGCGCCCGGGTCAACGCCACCTCGCCCGGCTGCCGGAACGACAACGCGGTGGTTTCGCTGCCGTGCCAGCCGACCTTCTGGCTCCAGCGGCCGTAGATGGCGAACATCACCCCGGTGCCGCCGAGCAGCACCACCAGCGACAGCACCGACCACACCACCAGCTGCGCGGTCGGCCCGTTGTCGACCCGCTGCTCGGACGGCCAGTTGTTGGTGTAGCTGTAGCTGTGGCCGGGCCGTTCGGCGGCCCCCGCCCACGCCGTCCAGGCGAAGAACGCGGTCAGGTCGTGGATCTGCGCCGGCTCGGTGATCATCTTCGGCAGCAGCCCGTATTTGGTGGAGTTCTCGCCGAAATAGGCGGCGTAGTGTTTTTGAATGTCGCCGAATGCTTTGGCCTGCTGATCGGTGAACGTCAGCGTCTTGGTGACCGGATCAAACCGATTGGTCCGGAACTGTTTGACCACCGCGTCGTGCACGTCGGCGACGCCGTGCGCGCGCAGCTGATCGGCGACGTTATCGGTGGCCATCCGCAAATAGTCGGCGGTGTAATCGGGTCCCAGGTAGGCGCCGTGACCCAGCACCGACCCGTACTGCATCAGGCCGCGGGCCTGGAAGAGCTCTTGACCGCGGGTGATGTCGTCGCCGGTAAACAGCACCTGACCGGATTGGCTAACCACTTTCTGCGGCATCGGCATCGACGCGTTGTAGGTGCGGTAGGCCAGGATGCCCATCACGGTGAAACCGAAGATCATGACGAGGGCCACGCCCTGCACCCAGCCCCTGCTGACCATCGCCGGTGCGGGTGTCTGATCGGGCGGTGACGGTGTTGCCTCGGTGGTCATACCGATGCCCCTTCTCTCACATGGACCGATTTTCGGAGTCTTACATTTCCGCGGGTTGCGCCACAGCAAATTGCGCGATCGCAGCGCATCCGAAAGCGCTCGGCGCCGGATTTACCCGCGTCGCGCCAGCATCTAGTTATGCCATCGGGAGCACCGGCGCCCAAGGGCACAAATGGGCATCGTTTGAGGACCAACGGCCCTTGAGCGGGGACCAAAGCCCCGTGACGGTCGGCGCTAATCACTTATAGGCTGCGCATGTGGTGAGGGTCTTTTTGGTCGACGATCACGAGGTGGTGCGCCGGGGTCTGATCGACCTGCTGGGCGCCGACCCCGACCTCGAGGTGGTCGGCGAGGCCGGCACGGTGGCCGAGGCCCTGGTCCGCATCCCCGCGGTGCGCCCGGATGTGGCGGTGCTCGACGTCCGGTTGCCCGACGGCAACGGCATCGAGTTGTGCCGTGATCTGCTGGCGGCCCTGCCCGACCTGCACTGCCTGATGCTGACGTCGTTTACCTCCGATGAGGCGATGCTCGACGCGATCCTGGCCGGCGCCAGCGGCTACGTGGTCAAGGACATCAAGGGCATGGAGTTGGCCCGCGCGGTCAAAGATGTCGGCGCCGGGCGGTCGCTGCTGGACAATCGGGCCGCGGCCGCGCTGATGTCCAAACTGCGCGGCGCGGCCGACAAGCCCGATCCGCTCTCGGGTCTCACCGACCAGGAACGCACCTTGTTGGGTCTGCTCGCCGAGGGCCTGACCAACAAGCAGATCGCCGACCGAATGTTCCTGGCCGAAAAGACGGTGAAGAACTACGTGTCGCGGCTGCTGGCCAAACTCGGCATGGAGCGCCGCACCCAGGCCGCGGTGTTCGCGACCAAACTGCAACGACCCCATGGCTAGCAACCCCTCCGACGAACTGCGGGCGCTGCGCGACACCCTGTCGCAGCTGCGGTTACACGAGCTATTGGTCGGGGTCCAAGACCGGGTCGAGCAGATCGTCGAAGGCCGGGACCGCCTCGACGGCCTGCTGGAAGCGATGCTGGTGGTCACCTCCGGGCTGGAGCTGGGGGCCACCCTGCGGTCGATCGTGCACACCGCCACCCAGTTGGTGGACGCTCGATACGGCGCGCTGGAGGTGCACGACCAGGCCGGCCGGATGCTGGAGTTCGTCTACGAGGGCATCGACGACGACACCTATCGGCGCATCGGTGCGCTGCCCGAAGGCCGCGGTGTGGTGGGTCTGCTCATCGATGACCCCAAACCGCTGCGGCTGGACAACGTCACCGATCACCCGTGCTCGGTGGGCTTCCCGCCGGGGCACCCGGTGATGCGGACCTTCCTCGGGGTGCCGGTCGGTATCCGCGACGAGGTGTTCGGCAACCTGTATCTCGCCGAGAAGGCGGGCGGGCGACCGTTCACCGAGGACGACGAGGTGCTGGTCCAAGCCTTGGCGGTGGCGGCCGGCATCGCCATCGCCAACGCGCGGCTGTACGAACAGGCCAAGGCGCGGCAATCCTGGATCGAGTCCACCCGCGACATCGCCACCGAGTTGCTGTCCGGCGCCGATCCGGCGACGGTGTTTCGGCTGGTCGCCGACGAAGCCCGCAAGCTGACCGGCGCCGTCGCGACGCTGGTGGCCGTGCCGGTCGACGAGGACCCGCCCGCCACCGAGGTGGTTGAGCTGTTGGTGATCGAAACGGTCGGCGCCGCAGCGGCTTCCGCGGACGGCACCACCATCGCGGTGGCGGGCACCGCGGTCGGGCGAGGTGTTCACCGGACGCACCCCGCGGCGCGTCGACGCGATCGCGGTGGACGGGGTGCGCGACACGGCCGGCGCTGGTGCTGCCGCTGCGCGCCACCGACACCGTCGCCGGGGTGCTGGTGGTGTTGCGCGAGCGCGGTGCGGTGCCGTTCAGCGACGAGCAACTGGAGATGATGGCCGCCTTCGCCGATCAGGCCGCGCTGGCCTGGCAGTTGGCCACCTCCCAGCGCCGGATGCGGGAACTCGACGTGCTGACCGACCGGGACCGGATCGCGCGTGACCTGCACGACCATGTGATCCAGCGGCTGTTCGCGGTCGGGCTGTCGCTGCAGGGCACCGTCGGCCGGGCCCGCGATCCGCAGCTGCAGCAACGACTCTCCGACGCCGTGGATGATCTGCAAGCCGTGATCGGCGAGATTCGCAGCACCATCTTCGACCTGCACGGCGCAGCCTCGGGCATCACCCGGCTGCGGCAGCGGATCGACGACGTGATCGCCCAATTCGGCGGCTCGGGGCTGCGCACCACCGTGCAGTTCGTGGGACCGCTGTCGGTGGTCGACGCGGGCCTGGCCGATCACGCCGAGGCGGTGGTCCGCGAGGCAGTCAGCAACGCCGTGCGGCACGCCCACGCCAGCGCCGTGACGGTGCAGATCAAGGTGGAAGACGACCTGTGCATCGAGGTCACCGACAACGGGTGCGGCATCCCCGCCCAGGTGACCGGCAGCGGTTTGACGAATCTGCGGCGACGCGCCGAACAAGCCGGTGGCGCGTTCGTGACCGAAACTGCGCCCGGCGGCGGGACGGTGCTGCGTTGGTCGGCGCCGCTAGGGCCCGACTGAGCACTGTTGCGGGCCGTCCACTCCGCCGACAACGCCGAGAGACTTACCCTCGCGTTCCCAGTGGACGACGTCGTGCAGCGCCCGCCGCGGGGTGGCCGGCAGCGGGTCCGCGTTGATCGGCGCCCAGCCCACCCGAAGCAGCATCTGCGGATAGCCGCTGGCGCCGAACACATCCGACCGGACCGCGTCGCGTGTTTGGGTGATCTCCAGCGGTTCGGTGATCGGGCAGCTGGCCAATCCCAGCGCCGTCGCGGTGAGCAGCACGACACTGGCGGCTTCACCCGCACGGAGCCAGGCGAGCCGGTCGTCGGTCACGGTGCCCAGCGCCAGCATCACCGCGTGGTCGTCGGCGGGTGACGTTTCGGGCGGCTGGGCCAGGGTGGGGCCGGCGAACAGCCGGCTCGGGATGGTCGCCGTGCAGTCGCACGCCGGGGGTTGCGGGCGGGACGCCAGCCAGTGAGCCGTATCGACCGCTCCACATGGTGGCTTCGTTGACGTAGTCGTAATTGGTCGCGTGCTCCCAAATAGCTTGCGTCACAATCGCGTGCAGCGTCGCCAAGTCATCGATCTGGCGCAGCATCACCCCACAGCGGGCCGCGCGCGCCGCCATCAACGCGGTGTCTGCGGTCGGCACCGGCCAGGGACCGTAGCGCCGCCGGTCGGTGCGCCGTCGCGGTATCGCGGCGGCCAGCATCACATCGACCTGGTCAACGTCACCGGTGGACACCTCGATGGACGCCAGGTGATCGGCGTCGGTCGGGTCGGGGAAGTGGTGGACTTTGGCCCGCCAACCCAGTGCCGCCAACGCCACCACCGCGTGGTGCAACGTCGCGCCGCAGCTCAGGATCAAGTCCCGGCCTTCTGGGTCGGCGCTGTGCAACTGCCGACTCGGATCGGCGTAGAGATGCAGCCGCCGCGCACCCACCCGCCAACGCCACGGCTGGGTGTTGTACATCGACGGCGCACGGGCTGCCAGCGTGAGGGCCGTTTGGATCGTTTCGGTGTCCGGGAACTGCGTCTCCATCGGTTGCGCCTCTCCATCAGAAGCCGCTGCCCCTTCAGGGTCCTGCAGTGCGGCGGGGCGGGCCAGAGGATGAAGGCCCTAGCCGCACGGACTTTGTACCCCGCTGATCGCCGACGTCGCGGCGGGTCGTCGCTGGCCGCGGGATATGGAGCACCCGAAGTCACGTGCAGCGAGGACCAATGGCCCTGTTGCCGGTGGCGGTTTCGCCGCATGCTTAATGACAGGTAGTGATCGGAGGCCGAGATGCCTGCCACAACGGTACAAACCGAAGTCATCAAGGATGCGGTGGGCTTGGCGTGCCGCGCGCCGTCCCTGCACAACGCCCAGCCGTGGCGGTGGGTCTTGGCCGGCAGCAACCAACTGCAGCTGTTCCTGGATTCGAGCCGAGTAACGCTGTCCGACCGGTCGGGCCGAGAAGCCCTCATCGGTTGCGGCGCAGCGTTGGACCATCTTCGGGTGGCGATGGCCGCCGCCGGATGGCGCACCCTTGTCGAGCGGTTCCCCAACCCGAACGACCCGCATTATCTGGCGTCGATCCGCTTCGCCCCGATGGACTACGTGACCGAGGGGCATCGCCGTCGCGCCGACGCGATCCTGCTGCGCCGCAGCGACCGGCTACCGTTCATCGCACCGATGCACTGGGAATCCTTTGAGCCCGTGCTGCGCAACACCCTCGACGGCGACGCGGTCCACCTGGACGTGCTGCCCGATGACCTGCGCACGTGCCTGGCCGAAGCATCTCAGCTGGCCGATTCCCTGCGGCTCTACGACTCCGGGTACCACGCCGAACTGGGCTGGTGGACGGCCCCCTTCGCGCCATCGGCAGGTATCCCCTACAGTTCGCTGCTCTCGGCGGCCGAAAGCGACCGCGTGGCGGTGGCGCGGGGGTTCCCGCTTCCGCGCCACAGGGAACGCCGAACCGCCGTTCCCGAAGACAACGCGACGATCCTGCTGCTGTCCACCGACACCGACGACCGCACCGATGCGGTGCTGTGCGGCGAAGCACTCTCCGCGGTCCTGCTCGACTGCACGATGGCCGGCCTGGCCACCTGCCCGGTAACCCACATCACCGAGGTCCGCACCACCCGCGACATGATCGCCTCGTGCCTGGACCACGACGCTATGCCGCAGGTATTGATCCGGGTCGGTGTGGCGCCCGCCATGGACGAAGTCCCGCCGCCCACACCCCGGCGGCCGCTCGACGACGTGCTACGCATCCAACGCTGAAGCACGCGTTGCCGCTGGCACCAGGCCTCTCCCCCGGTATCAGCACTTCTCGTACATCGCGGACAACTCGAGTTCTAGCGGCGTTCGCTCGTGGTGGGGCTGATGCCGGTAGCATCCGCCGACCACGATCTCCAGCGCGGTGTTGCTGCGCATGGACCAGTCATTGCGGTAGTAGACCTTGGTGTCGACGACGAGCGCGGTGGGGTGGCCGAACTGCGGTAGCAGCGCGGCCACCGAGCGGGCGACCTGATCGGTGGCCGCGTCGGTGTTCGTTGACGAGTTGATGGTGATACCGATGTCGGTGTCGGCTTGGACTGCACCGCTGCGCGGGGCGGTGCGCCCATCGGCCGAGTTGTCCGGGCCGGCGGCGGCGCTGATCTTGTCCCACAGGTCCTTGTCGTGGTCGCTGGGCGGCGCGGGCGCGAGCAATACCAGTGCCGCGCGGCGTCCGGGCCGTCCTGGCGGGCCCCGGATGCACCAGGTGGCGGTCGCCAGCGCGGGTTCGCGGCGCTGCAGCGCTTCGGCTTGGGCGGCGGTGGCCTGCGGGCGCAGATCGACGGTGAAGTCCTGGTGCACGTCGTTGCTACCCGACTCCGGTTGGCGGAGGGTCGCCTGGGTGGCGATCGGGGAACGCGCGACCCGCAACCAGGTTTCGAGCCTTCGGCGATCTTGGCGGTGGCGGGGTTCGCGGCGTCGCGGGTTTCGTAGAAGTGGAAGGTGGCCGCCGAGTCGGCCGCGGCGGGATACTGGACGGCGAAATCGATGACGTGACCGTCGAATCCTTGCCGGTGCAGCTCGTCGGCGAACACCCGGCCCACCTCGCCGGCCTGCGCGTCGGTCACCGACGGGTCAAGGGTCACCGCGAGTTTCAGCGAACTGCCCAGCCCGATACTGGATTTGTACTCCATCTGGGTGTCGCTGACCCCCGCCATGGCACGGATCTGGCGCTCCAGGGCCTCGGCCTCGTTTTGCCGGCTGGACATACAGGCGCTGCCGAGCCACCCCAGCACGACGACCACCAGCAACGCCGACCTCTTCACGACGAAAAGCCTAAGCCGCCGCGGGCCAGGCGGACACGGTTTCACCGAGCGTGCGCTGGTGGCGGAGTTTTCGGCGAAATCCCGCCACCAGCGCACGTTCGGCGCGTCCGCGCACCGTCAGCCGGTGTGCCAATAGATGGCGGCTTCGACCACCCGGAAGTGCGCCTTCTGCAACTGCGGGATGCGGTCCTCATTGAGATACGCGTAGAACATCGCGACCCGCTGGGTGGCCTGGCCGGCCAGCGTGACGAAGTCGGTGTCCCTGGCGATCTCCCGGTTGCCGACGAACCCGGCGACCACGAGGTGAATGCTCGCCGCCCGATCCAGTCTGCTGGTCAACGTCACCGGCAGCAGCGACGACCCGGCGGGATCGATCGCCCCGAAGCTCACTCGAAGGTAGTCGCGCAGAATCTCATCGGTGTTGCTGGTAGAGGCCATCCAGCCGGATTCGGTGTCGGCGCTGTCGGCGGGATCGGCGCCGGGGAGATAGACCGCCACCATCACGCCGGCGATCACGATTGCCAGCGCGACGTGCTCACCCCGGCGACGGCCAGCCCGCGGCGCGGCGCACCGCGCACCCGCGT